>NZ_BAABJA010000007.1:62931-70145 GCF_039543065.1 Bartonella pachyuromydis
AGGACCGCAATTCATTGAGAAAATGGGATATTTGCAAGAAAGAAGCAACAATTTTTTGCAAAATTTTACATTTGACTTCTTTTTTGTTGCCGCTTTATCAAGGTTCCCGTTTCCCCTTTAATGCCTCTCGTTCAGTTCCTTTTCCATGTCAAAATACAATCGCACCCGTTTGACAAAAAAGTAATAAACGCCGACAATAAGCATACCGTTTAACACAGCAATGATGATAAGCCCCAAAAGCGCGAGAAGACCTAATAATTTTGTAATAAGAAACATTTCCCCCCCTATTTTTAGGTAGTGCTTGATTTTTTTTGCTGTTGAGATGCTTTTTGTTCCAGTTTCTGCAGCATTTTTTTCAATCTACCATTTAATATATAATGTAACACCAAAACGACAGGTAAGAAGATGACTGACACCCCCCACAGAAAAGCTGGCAGAAAAAGGATATATTCAAAAAAGCTATTTTCCCCACCGTAAATTCCGCCAAACAATAATCCGAAGAAAAACCTTGGCAGATAATAGATACGCACAGCCCCTAAGAGCAACAGAACTATAGCGATACAGAAGATGATTTTATAATCTCTCATGGAAAGCATCATAGCTTCTTTGAAAGCAAAAAGTTTTGATCCTTTAGCGAAGGTTGAATGTGATGCAGTCTGTGCATTCCCTTGCGCTTGAAAAGATTCCTGCTGTGACTTACTTTGTTGTTGATTGATTGTCATGCTGACATTCCCCCAGTTTTTTTTGACGAACCACCTCCCCTGAGGCGCCTGCTTAGAGCGCGCTCTCTTCCCCCCCACGCCTGAACATAGATTAAAACATAAATTAAGAGTCCCCCCACATGAACAGAATACATATCCGCCGCAAAACCCAAAAGCAGCCCTAAAAATACGACACTCTGTGGGTTTTAATGAACCAACGCACACGTGGAGGCATTTGATCACTTTATGCATTTAAGCTGTGTTTATCAGTCTCAAAAAAAGTTTTCAAGCCTCCTTTCAAGCTTCCCTTTCAAATAAATCAAACCTGTTTCAAACAGGCAACACACCCTTCTTTTCAGACCAACATTTGCCATAAAAAACAGCTCCGCTCAAAAGCAACAGAAAGAAAACCACAACGAAAACAAGTAGAATAATACCCCATCATTTCACAATAATCTCATGATAAAATCTCTTTATAGAATAACAAGAATGGAGCAGGGATTTCCGCTATAAAAGATATTTGTAAAAATCCAGACGGATAAAAAACTCCTCTCAATTTGTCTGAGCAGAAATTTGATTATTCCTATGCATTATCAGTATATTACCAATATTTACTTGAAAAAATCTGTCCTGTTGTGATATAATAACGAGGGATAAATTATTCAATACAAGATAAGTTTACCCTCTAAAGAGAGGAAATATCCTTCATAACATAATGCGCATCAAGCTTCTTCGTTTTATGCCTCAGAGCAAAACGATACCCCCGAAGAGAAGCTTGCCAACTTCTATAAAACTGTCTCAACAGAACGATCAGTAAAACATCTCCTCAGAACACACAATCCCCTTTCTCATAAAAATATTGTGTTTTTGGAGAGGATCTTTGGCAAAAATGATTTTTCCCTACAGGAGTTAAAAATCTCTGCAGAGAAAAAATATGGAGCTGTAAATGACAAGATAAAGGGTTGTGAACAACTGATAACAAAAATTTTTTATCCTTTCTAAAGACACTTTCATTTGAGGGAGAAAAAACTATTTTACAACGTCTTTTTTATCAGCAGCCATCATTCATCCCTCCTATGCGCATTCATTTCTATGCACATTCACCCCCGAGCTTTTTGCACTGTTATGATTCTTAAACAAACAGTTTTTTAAAATTCAAATGGTATGTTCATGAAAATAGCTAAAAAACGCGGTAGACCGAGGATAACAGGAAAATTAAGAGAACCCAATGGGCGTATTTCACGCGCCAAGAACCCCTGCCTTTCTTCTCGTCAACAGACCATTGAAATGCGTGCCAAACATTTTGGTTTGACCATAGAAGAAGCGAAAAATCCACTTGTTGCAACCTATATTGGACGACTTTGTTTACTTGGCTCTAAACAGGATGCCTTAAGCATCAGTAAAGAGCAATATGAGACTGCGCAACAGTATCTCCAAATCAGAAACGACTATTTATGTGCAAAAGGTTTGCCAAATGGCTATTATGATGGCTTTACCCATACATCCGATGAAAAAGCACAACAACAGTGGATAGAAAAAGCAACCAATCACTACGAGGAGATGCAAGAAGTGATTAAGGAAGCACAACACCTGCATCGCCAACACAGCTTTCATGCTGCACTCCAATATCTTGTTGTCGAGGATCAACCACTTTCCTATCTTGTTTGCTCCTTACGTATTATTCTTGATGTGCTTCATCAGTATTTTGCAAATTAAACTGATGCTCTCTTTTCTTGTTACTAAAAGACTGAGCCTCTCAGCAAAAGCACACCAACAGAAATATTGCCGCAAGATACCACAGAGCGATACAGCATAACACTCTCTACTTCACAAGATGCTCCACAAAATGATAACCCGAAAATTGATAAAACAATCAAAATATAAAGAATGCAAGACTCTCTTAATTACAAGCCAGACCACGAAGAGCCCCCAAAAGCTGCATCAACCAGCACAAGGAGCAAACGACCCAGCACCAATAGCAAAAACCAATACCAATGCGAACGACAAATACCTGCCATAGGCATCCCTGCTACACAAACACAGCCATAGGCGCCCCCACCAACATGAACACGCATTCTTGTACGCTCCCCGCCTTATAGTTTAAGCAAAATTTTAACCCCTCTGTTTTTAGCAGGCAGAAAAAGTTGATTTTTAGCATATCAGCTAGCCTCACCTTATGTATTTTTTTATGGAGAACTTTATACGAAAAATATCAAGGCCTCTCACCAACACCACCCACCATCTCAAAATCCCGCCACCAACACAGCCAACCTAGTGGTTTTATCCTCGCAAAGTCATATTTTTATCCCCAAAAGAGCATCCATTTTCAGCATGCTCTTCCATTCTGCTTTGGCAAAGATTTGACAGATCCCATATGAGCCACCCTCCACATAATCCTCTCACATTCACAACCAACGCTATCCCGCAGCCCAAGCATCAACACAACCAATAATATTTGACAAAAGGATATTTTACTTTTTTCAAAGGAAATAAAGCGTTTTTGTAGCATTTCAAAACCCTTACCGATTGAAACGATCAAATTTTCTTCATAATCAGCAAATTTTTTTAAAATAAAAAATATCATATTCCACTTTTTTCTTGACAAGATAGGGAAAATAGTATTTAATGACATATGCGGGGAGAGGTTTTTTGTATCTTTATTCTTACAATTATATCCCTATAATATTGTAGAATATTGTAATTTTCTTCCCGTCCTATTAGGGTAAAGATTTTATTATTGCCAATCTGTAAACGAATTGCTTTCTTATTGAATGCGTTGCTCTTGCTGCTTCATGTAGTTCACTTGATAAATTCTACAAAACAACCAATCTCAGGAAAGCTTTGCTTCAAATATTGTCTCACTCTCCATCAAAATCCCCTCTCACAAAATACTCCTAAAAATACCTCATGTGATAAAATGTTATAGGCCTTATATTACCACTCTAGCTAGTATTTTACGGTGCAACTAGCCTGCCTCAAATTATAAAGATTTTAAGACCATGCGAGAGGAAATAGCAGAAAGAAGATATTACCTCTCTTTATATTTCAATATTTCATATCAACAAACCATAAGAAACAGCACCATCACAGCCACCCCAAGCTAACGCACTCATAAAATAATGTTACATATCTAGGCTTTAGATCATCAGCAATAACCACCATTGCATCATCTCTCTTCTTCCATCATGAAGCATAAATTTGAACGGCATATTCAGAGCAAGAGAAAGCCAATGGAGCCCTACAGTCAATGACCAAATGATCCGTAGATTTCTGGTAAGAAAAACAAGCCTCAATTAGGTAGTTTTTGTCCTTTACAATGAAAAAGAAAGCACTTTTAGTATGCAGAAAGCAGCAAAACAGTTATGGAATTTGTTCTTACCAACGCCACCATACAAAAAGAAAAAAGCAGGCCAAAAGTTTTCGTTTTTTAACATCAAGATAAAGCTATAAATATACGCCACCTTCTCATTTTTATAAACTTCACAGATAAGAAGACAAGAGAACACACGACTCTAGAAAACTTATCATCCTAAGTTTAGCAAGCCTTTTTATAAAAATGACTCATCTTTAAAAGATACCCTCACAGCTTACCCTTTCAAAAGATAAAAAAATCAATATATAAACATAATTAAACCAGAATTGAGCAAATAATATTGAATACTGCTTACAAGCATAGAGAGTAAATATTATGAAACCGCAAGATTCAAAAAACACCGCCCATAGTTCATCAGCAACGCAAACGAGTGAAAGCGCAGATGAATCATTAGCAAGTCTTCTTGCACGTTTAGAGAGTACTGCTGTTGAGACAAAAGAAGAAGAAAATGTTGGCTTCAGTCGTGAAGAATTAAAAAGCATTATTACAGGCTTAGAAGATGACATCACTAGTGGTCGTTGGATCAAATCCTACTACGCAGATACAGATCTTAGAATGATGCCAGCTTTAGTAGAGCAAGCAAATCGTAAATATCCAGAAATGCATCTTAAACTTGCAATGACTCCAGAAGATCTTTCCCTCTCACTAAAAGAAATGATTGATGCTGGGGTTCACTCTTCGAGACACATAGTAAATTCAGGAAGTAGTAGGATCCATTTCGCAGTACTTGATCATCAAACTATTGATAACAAAACATCTTTTATATTATATGAACCTACAGCATTTCATCATAAGAGTGCAGCCATATTAGGATTGAGAACAGAACAAGCCATTCAAGATTGCCAATTGCCTAATTGTCATTTTTCCATGGTAGAAATGGATATTCAACGCAGTTCTTCTGAATGTGGAATTTTTAGTTTAGCACTTGCCAAAAAGCTGTATCGCGAATCTGATAAACTAACAAGAATGCACAAGGATAACATCAACGGTGTATTAAACAAAACACATCTTACACTACCTTCTGAAAAAGTAGATCCATATCTTCCAGCAAGTTTTTATAAACACACGCAAGGCAGAAGACGTCTTAGGGAATATATAAAATCAAATCCGGAAGCGGAACATGAAAAAGTAAACAAAAAAGATGAAACTCTCTCTGAAAGATTTCATAAAAACCTCGTTGAAACAGAGGGAAAGACTGTTTCCGTTTCATTACATAGAAAAAGGGTTTCTGAATACAAATCCACACTAGCATTATAATGTTATTTTTGAACATTTTTGCCGATATGGAGAGCAAATGCATTCATGTAGGCAAATACACCTATTGTTTTAGCTTGTAAGATGCAAACAGTACAAGCAATTTACCTGTTAAAGAAAAACTGAGCTGTTATCTCAAAACAGAGACATAAGCCCTCTCAAAAATTCTAAAGCTACTATAATAATAAAAGCCTAATAAGGAAATGGGTACAAAAAGCTTTCATTCTAAAACACCAGAACGAAGTTACAAATAAATCCAAGTTTTTCATTTTGTACAGATTTTAAGGAAGCAGAAGGCGTTAAGATCACAATTCTGAAAAACCTACCGTTTTCATTGGCAACCCTTTTTACAAAAATGACTCAGCTCAAAAAATGCCCTCATTGCCTTCCTTTTTTAAAATGAGAAAATCAATATATAAACATAATTAAATCGGAATTGAGCAAATAATATTGAATCCCAATTACAAGTATGGAGAGTAAATATTATGAAACCGCAAAATTCAAAAAACACTGCCCACAGTTCATCAGCAACACCAGAAAGTGAGAGTGCAAATGCATCATTAACAAGTCCTCTGGAAAATTTAGAACAACTCAATGTCGAAAAAGAACCCAAAATCCCATTCAGTCGTGAAGAGTTAAAAGATATTATTGTAGGCTTAGAACGTGATATTGCGAATGGAAAATGGCTCAAAGGCAATTACCATTATGCCAATACAGACCTTAAAATGATGCCGGCTCTCATAGAGAACGCAAACCGTAAATATCAAGGATTAAACCTTAAACTTATTACCACATCTGAAGGGCTCGTTTTCTCAATAAAAGAAGCAATTGCTCATGGAGTTCAATCTTCTAGATATATAGTGAACACAAGCGATAAAGGAATCCATTTTTTGGTACTTGATCAGAGAACTATCGATAACAAAACATCCTTGATAGCTTTCGAATCCGCGACTCTTAAGAACGAGATACCCTTATTACTAGCAATAAGAATACAATTCATCATTCAAGAACAATTACCTGAATGTTATCTTTCCAAGATGGAGATGGATATTCAACGCAGCTCCTCTGAATGTGGGATAATGAGTTTAGCACTTGCCAAAAAGCTTCATACCGAATCTGAGAAATTGACAAGAATGCACAAGGATAACATCAACGGTGTATTAAACAAAACACATCTTACACTACCTCCTGAAAAAGTAGATCCGTATCTTCCAGCAAGTTTTTATAAACACACGCAAGGCAGAAGACGTCTTGGGGAATATATAAAATCAAATCCGGAAGCGGAACATGAAAAGGTGAACAAAAAAAACGAAACTCTCTCAGAGAGATTTCATAAAAACCTCGTTGAAACAGAGGGAAAGACTGTTTCCGTTTCATTACATAGAAAAAGGGTTTCTGAATACAAATCTACACTAGCATTATGATGTCATTAGAGCATTTCGTATTTTGGTAAAAGCATATGCTTTTAAAAAGTTACACACCCATAGCGTTTCTTGAGAATAATCACCTTTCATAGCAAATTCTCACATATCAATGATATTTTATAACCCAACCTTATAAGCACTGTTAGCACGCATCAACCATAAACACCAATCATCAGCTCCAACAACCAACACGCACTAGCCATAAGCGCGCGCGCCACCAGCATGAACACCCGTTCTTAGATACCCCCCAT
This sequence comes from Bartonella pachyuromydis, assembly GCF_039543065.1. Taxonomy (NCBI): domain Bacteria; kingdom Pseudomonadati; phylum Pseudomonadota; class Alphaproteobacteria; order Hyphomicrobiales; family Bartonellaceae; genus Bartonella; species Bartonella pachyuromydis. The sequence continues at coordinate 69,935 of NZ_BAABJA010000007.1, forward strand.
CTTATGGTTTAAGCAAAACCTCATATCTCATTTATTCCTAGCAACTAAGAAAAATTTACTTTTGGCATATCACTCAGCCTCACTTTGTGTGGGGCTTTTTTAATGGAGAACTTTATGCGAAAAATATCACAAGAAGGGCTTGCTCTTATCAAACAATGGGAAGGCTTGCGCCTCAATGCTTATAAAGACGCCATCGGGGTATGGACAATCG
>NZ_BAABJA010000008.1:0-65747 GCF_039543065.1 Bartonella pachyuromydis
GCTTGGTGTAAATGCACAATTGTCACAAAATATTGCCCTTCATGCCGATGTGAATTACCAACAAAAGCTGCAAAAAGCCGGTATATCTGGAGCAAGTTTTTCCGGCGGAATACGCTACCGCTTTTAAGAAAATCTTATCTTTATTTTTAGAATATGAGCAGCGCTGAGATATCAACAGCGCTGCTTAGTTTTGTGCATTACAAAAAACGAAAACCAACTCGAATTGTTAAGTCTTCATCAAAAAGAAAAACATCTTAGAAGCATTTCTATGCATAAAAAGCGTTTATTATTATGCACAGCCGCTTGTGCTTTATTTTTCTTATTTTAATGCAATTTACATAAGTAATGCCTCTGGTTTAAGCCCACAGACACGCCATGCACTTGAAGAAATTACCAAATTACCTAGACAATATCGCCATACCATTGATCTAATCAATACTCCAACACAGACAGAAAAAAATCTTGAGATGATAGCTCTGGTGGCATGATGAGAGAAAATTCTCATTTTGATCAGGCAGTTCAAAATTCTATGAATCATGTGAGAGATACCATCAACAGTTCTTTTTCTGGTGCTGGACGCTATGAATCAGGAGCGTATAAAAAGATATTGGAGCGTGAACTCAATGCTTTATCCACAAATGCAATGGCTAATCATTTTCATCAGAATGTACAGCATATGAATCAAGCCAATGCCCATCTTAATCGTTTGCGGCAAAACCGCTTAAGAATGACAGAAGACTTATTAAAAGGCTACGAGAAAGCGCTCTCCGATGCGGCACAGGCAACAACAATACTTGAAGCTGATAACCAACAGCGTGTTAATACTGCACATAAACAGTGAGGAATACAAGACAATCAAGAGTGGTATAAACTACAAAATAAAGCAGAAATGCTGCATAAAGTGGCAAGAGTAGAGAACGCTTTACAAGGACACAACAAGGAACTTTCCGATACTATACGCACAGCACTCATAGATACTTGGAATGCCGATACGATAAAAAACGCAGAAAAAAAGGAGAGGCTTCTGTTCCCTCTCTCTCATCCAGAGAAAATAAATCCTCCCCTCCTCTTGCTCTTCCAAAAGGTAAAGATAATACATCATCAAAAACAACTCTTAACCCATCAGCAAATCATGTACGGTTGTCTACAAAGACTGAGACGACCATTCAAACTCTCACTGATATTAAGAGAGCATCTAAACTTGCAGAGGGGAAAGAGACTGCGGCTTTATCTCATGACTTACCTCATTCAGAAGCAAAAACCGAAACTCTCTCCCCACAAATAGCGAACTATTTGGTTATGCCTCATGCATTATTTTCCATTGGATTTGCTGATGTAAACAATCAAAATACCTTATTAGACAATATACGCATAACAATGTTTGAAGCAAAGGATTATAAAGAGAAAGGACTTTTCTTTTCTACTTATGGAAAGAGAAGCATCTTCTCTTCCAGCTCTCATACACCACAAAATAGTGCTGATGCCGATATCCGCTGTGCGGCCTTCCAAACAGGTCTGCCATTGATAACCTTAGAAGAACAAAATACCAGCACAGATTTTGGTCTTTTGGGAATATATAGAAAACTCGCTTTCACCCCAAAGAACAGAGAAAACTCGCAAAAGAATATACTGAATAAATGGTCTCTTACCGCATATGGCCACATGCAGCATGACAGTGGTGTCTATGCAAGTGCATTTCTTTCCTATGGACTCTTTAACGGAGAAAATATCACTACTCTCACTAAAAACACCAAAACATTGGCAGCCTCTGCTACCATCGGTCAAAAATTGCCAACTATTGTTGAGAAAATAATATTTGAACCACAAGCACAATTTATTTACCAACATCTCATGCTTGGCATTCTTTCAGATGCAAAGAGCTTTAAAATAAACATGGGCAATCCTTCTCAGTGGTTACTGCGTGTTGGTGGTCGTTTAACGCAAAACAAAGGTGAAGCTGTCTCCTTCTATGGTAAAGTAAATATTATCAATACGTTTGGTCAAAATAATACTGTACAAATTGATAAAAAGAGTTTTCAGATTTCTCCAATAGGAACAAGCCTTGAAGACGGTTTGGGTATTAACGCTCATTTATCGCAAAATATCGCGCTTCATGGTAATGTCAGTTATCAACATAAACTCAAAAAAGTTGGTGAATCTGGTATAAGTCTATCTGCTGGAATGCACTATCGCTTTTAAAAATACTTTTCTTCATATCTTGAAATATAAAGCCCCCCCCATATGTTTTATTTTGTATTTTATAAAAAAACAAATGGGAGTGATCCCATTTTTTCTGTGAAGGGGGGGGAGAAAATATTTAGGGATATATTTATATGAAGAAAAGCTTCTTATTATATACAGTTTCTGGAGTTCTCTTTTGCTCCTCTTCCAGCCTATCTTATGCCCGTGATGAAATACCTACTCCACAACCAACTATAAGTTCTTCATCTGCACAAACTAGAACTGATAGTACAACAGCTAAGAAACGAAAGAGGAGTCTATCTGCGAGTGCCACAACTCCAGAAACAGTGCCTACAAGCCAAAACACACCAGCAGAAGCCCCTTCATCTGGAAATACATCTCCTATAGTTGCACGCCCCAGCTCTCAACCATCTAAAAATCCTAAAGAGAACACTCTATCACAAAATCCTCAATCTACAGAAGATACTGTTACGGAATCTACAACGACAGGGACAAGTGCTAAATCTAGAAGACGTCCATCCCCATCTTCTACAAGTCCAACCGCAGAAGGGGCACTACGGAATTCCTCTGCAACTACTACACAGCCAATGCCTCCAAAACCAACATCAGAGGCCCCCCAAATGCTTGCAAAACCTGAAGATGTAAAAACAGCAGTGAAAGCACCACCAGCGCCTACAACCTCCGAGAATACAAAACCAGAAACAAGAATTCCACCAGTATCTACAGGCTCTGAGAAAGTAAGACCAGTAACAAAAGAACCACCAGAGCCTACAAAACCTGAAGGTGCAAAACCAGAAACAGGAATGTCACCAGTACCTACAAGCCCTGAAGGAGTAGGACCAGCAGTAAAAGTGCCACCAACTCCTGTACAACCAATGCCTCAACAGCCAGTGCCCGAAAAGCCTGAACAACAAGAACAAGATGAGGATAAACAATCTAAAGTTGAAGCAAAAGATGGGCAAACTATAGAGCTGTATAATGCTGATATTTACGACAGATATTTTGCTGTATCCGCAGAGGGTGAAAATTCGCTTGTCAAAATACACGGAGGAACAGTTAGTGCAAATTTTGTTGCACTGAGCACATCAGATAGAGGAACGATTGAAGCCACAGATATTAGTGTAACAGCAGGATTAACTGGTTTGTTAAACATCAATGGTGAAATCAACCTTAAAGATTCAACCGTAACTGTTACAAGTGATTATGGAGCAAATGGTATTGTTTTCCTAAATGATCCATATCATGTACCTGAAAAACGCCATGTACGCAGTGCTGAAACAAAATCAGATACCAACCAAGAACAAAATTTGGTCAATCAAGTAATCTTGCAGAACACAAAACTTTCTGTTGAAAACGGCGTTGGTATGAGCATCTATGGGTTGGATACGGACGCTGAAGTTTTCCTCAAAAATTCAGAAATCCACGCAGATCTTTTAGTGAAAAATACAAAAACACTAGGAGCTGGTGTCCATAGTCTTATATTAACGGCAGATCACTCTCATTTAGAAGGGCGCGTAAGAACATTGGATGAAAACCAAACCATTTTTGATCTGACAAATGGTACAAAATGGTTTTTAAAAGCAAATAAAAACATAGAAAATAACGATAACGATCCATCTAACTATGAACAGTTTGGCGCTAATGAAAGAACCTATTCTAACCTTTCTGCACTCAAGTTTACAGATAGTACAATTATATTTGAAGAGCCCATAGAAGGACAGTATCAAACTTTGTTTGTAGGCCTTAACCCACTACAAGAGGCAAAAGAATCTGAAGATGATAACGAACCTAATGCAGCTGTGGTTTATAGTGCAAAAGGGAAAGCAGAAGTTTATTTGAATTCTCAATGGAACAGCTATTCCCCAGTAACTAAACAAACAGCCGACCGTCTTATAATTCATGGTGATGTATCAGGTACGACCACAATTCACGTCAATCTCTTGGAAAGCAACCCAAAAATGACCGATAGCCGTTCGGTTTGGGACGAGCAAATGCTTTCACTTCCCGTCGAGACCCATGGAATTTCACTCATTCAGGTTTTTGGCCAAGCCAATGAAAATTCCTTCAAATTAGCAGGAGATTATCTGACAATGGCTGGCCTGCCTTATAAATATGTCTTGATGCCTTACGCACCAAGAACATCCCATGAGAGCCAAAATCTCTTTGGTCAGAATAATCGTGATTTCTGGGATTTCCGCTTGCAAAATGATTACCTTGATAAGGACAAGAAGATCAGAGCCGTTTTACCACAGGTAGCAAATTATGTGGTAATGCCTAGTGCTTTGTTTTCCGCTGGATATGCTGATATCAACAACCAAAACACATTGTTAGACAATATATATACAACAATATTTGCAGAAAAGCATAAGAAGAAGAACGCTATCTTTTTATCCTCCTATGGAGAAAAAGTTACTTTATCTTCTAGCCGTGATCCACTCCATTATGGCTACGGCGCTGATGTAAACTATAATGCTCTACAAGGAGGTATCGTATTAGCTGCATTGGAAGGCAAAGATATCAGTACACATTTTGGTCTTTTAGGAACATACGGCAAGCTTTCCTTTACGCCAAAGGGTATGAAAGATTCTGAAAAAACCACACTTGATAAATGGTCTCTCACAGCCTATAGCGGCGTCAAACACAGCAATGGTTTATACGTAAACGCACTTTTTTCCTACGGAGCCTTGAAAGGAAACATTACCACGCCTCTCATTGGCAATGCTGCAAAATTGGATGGTACTAAAATATTAAATGTATCTGCAACGGTTGGCCAAAAATTAGCAACCGGTATGCAGGGACTAATGTTTGAACCACAAGCGCAATTTATTTATCAAAGCCTCATGTTTGACGTACTCTCCGATGCCAATAATTTTAAAGTTGATATGAATAATCCGCATCAATGGTTGGTACGAATTGGTGGACGTTTAACGCAAACTCTCACCACTCTAGAAGAAAATTATCCTGTTTCCTTCTATGGTAAATTGAATGTCACCAAAACCTTTGGTGATGGTGGAACAATAAAAATCGCTGATCGATTTTATCTTGATCCCATGGGTTCCTCCATTGAGGGAGGTGTTGGTTTTAATGCTTTCCTCTCTCAAAAGATCGCTCTTCATGGTGATATTAGTTATCGACAGAAACTGCAAAAAGCCGGTATATCTGGAACTAATTTTTCTGGCGGGATACGTTATCAATTCTAAAATAACATCAGTACCAATTCTCATAAAAGGCAGCATAAAATGCTGCCTTTTATGAATAAATTTCTATTTCGCAGATTTTTATAAGAAAACGCTAAAAAACTATCCGATCTACAGAAAAAGACTTTTTACGCGAAAGAAATGCTATGCTTGATCTTACCTACAATAATATTGATTTATCATAATCATCTAGCATTATTCATATTCAATAAGAGTCTCGAATATCGCAGAATTCTCTTACGGCAAATCTCTCCCATATTGAATCAAGAAAAATTGTTCGTACACCGTTATAAGCAAAATGAGCATAGAGACCAAAACATGAAAGAACAAACGAAAAAGGCCTCTCATGAACCGTTTTCAATTCAAGGGTTATAGCAACTCCTGTGAGCTAATAAATACCTAGAAAATATAACGTAGCACAGGCTTATTACAACATCATATTCTTAAGAGAGCTAAAGAGCATAAGCGCTTTAAAAAGCCAATCCTCCCTTTTTTAGCATCAAAATCGTGTAAATTGTAATACCCATATAAAACATCCGCAAGAGATTAAACAATATAAAACCATTAGATGAAGCCATAGGTTACATCATTGTTTCATCCCTTAGAGCGTCCATTAACCGAAGGCTCACAAGCTCCATCTACTTCTTTTGTACGTGCAGCGATTTGTATCGCTTGTGAAAGATCGTTGACGGCATCTAAATGCGTTTGCAGCAATTTACTATTACGATGTAATTTTTCCTGCAAATCCGATAATAAACTTTCGACCTCATTCTCAATATCTTCATTCATGTAGCGTTTCACATCGCTTATAGATTTATTAAGGTCACGCAAGCCACGTATTTTACAGAGATTAATTTCTTCATAATCTGGAACACCACTATTCTCTAGCATATTGCTTTCATAATCGACCACTTGTGCCAATCCTTTAACAGCAGCAACAAATTTTGTCATAGCCCAATCACGATCAATAAGATTGTTATCAAGGACTTTTGCTCTTGCAGCAAAACTATCATCACCATATTGCACGACAGACATTTCATTTTCCCCTTCAACAGTATTGTTCAATCTTTCTCTTAAATATCAAATTATCAAATAAGGGAGATTAAACAGCTTTCTTTCAATGCTGATACACTCAATTGAGTTTATTGTGCGAATATTGCCCCGACAACAGCACGATAATCCTAAAAGCGTATACCTATTTGACTTTCAACACATTACTTTTACGACATCATATGGATTTCTCTGCTATCAAACCACCCTTTGTGCAATACCAATTCAGCAAAACACCACAAATCATCAAATCAATATGCAGGAGACATCTGAAAGCTCCAAATTTATTTAGCCTCTTTTATTTTACCTGCCTTAGATAAAAACAATAATATGCACCCTCTATACCGACAAAAATTTGTCGCATATAAAAGTTTAAACCCTTTAAGGCTTTAGCATTTTAAAGATTGCAGCATTTTACCCTCCATAACCTTTGGCCTTCTATGCACCACTGTCCTCTGCCTTTTAGCACTCAGAAAAACCAGTAAGCACACATATTCAGAAAGATTCACTCTCACATGCTCTTTTCCGCATCACACAATATTTTGCATGAGATACAAAAACAGCACTCCTTTTTGAACAAACCAATCACACCAATATCAAAAAGAGCGTTTTAAATAGCCAAACAGCTACAAACCCCCCTTTTTCAATGATCATTCGCTTTTCTTTGCAACAATCGACTATATAAGATTTTTAAACTTCTTTCAAGAGTTCATAAAAAACGCAATTTGATAATCTTTTCATCCTATAATTGCTTAAAATGATCCTCCACTGACATTCACCATATTTTATTGCAACCAAGCTCCTTACAAATCATTTTACTTTATAACAGAGAGTTGATTGTTCACGGCGCCATCTTATTACGCGCACTCCATACATAGATAAAAGAAAAATCATGGCTTTTCTCACAACCAAAGCCCCTACTGCAAACTATATTGTTATTCTAAATAGTTAGGATAAAGCTATATTGTTGTTCTTTTCCCTCACTGATCATATTTACCATTTCTTCATCAATCAGCTTGAATGGATCTTGTTTGCGGTAAAATCAAACAGAAAACGTGTTTTAAAAATTTTTTTATCGCACAAAACTTACATATAAAAAGCAAAGCAACACCATAAATATTCACTGTTTTTATATGTACTACAGTGCTAAGGGTATCACATCCCGATACGAAAAAAGAGTAATTTTACGCTTGCCGCAGATATTGTATCAACATATATTACAAACTGTAACAGATTGTTATTCATAAAGCCCATACCCAAAGAATGGAAAGAGGTTCTTATGGCTGATATCATAAAAACTGCTGTGCTTTATTCAACATTGATTGTCACTCTTAATGCTTTTGTCGTGCTAGCCCTCATGATAGAGATACAGTAGGTATATTCTGTTAAGCGTTTGCCATAACCTGCGCAACGCAGTGCGTGAGCATCTCATAATATCAAACATAAGTTTTAAAGCAGAAAAATTTTCATAGACCAAGCGATCACTTTTCAGTATTTTCACGTTACTATGTGCTTTTAGAAGCATTTTGCGCAGTTACTCCCCAATATTTATTCTTCCTGAATGATCCTGTCAAATTGATCCCCTCCCCACTTAAAAGCAAGACTCCTTCTCACGCATTTGTAATAAAATTGATTTTTCTTCAAAAATTTAAACTATATACAACATCTTGATTTATAATAATAATCTACCGTTATTCATCTAAAATAATCGCCTCGAATATCGGAGATTTCTCTCATTTCGCATCCTCCTATATCAAGTGAAACCATTTACTTGCACATGATAAGTACAGAATGAAATAAGTATAAAACCATCAAAGAAAGAGCTAAAAATGTCTGTTCTGAGCACTTTCAGATGCCAAGAGCTGTTTTAACATTTTCAGCGAACAAAGAGTACGATAGTACTAGCTGTTACTGAACAACCATGCCCCTAACGCACCGAACATCTCCTGAATATTCTCTACCTTAAACTTGTATTTTGTATAAAGGCAAAAGAGATCGGTTCAATATGCATAAATATGCTCACCGTACTGAAAAAACTTTTACAACACTACGGAAATTTTTTCATTCCCCCTATAAGGAGAAAAAGATCCTAAAACCTCATTGACTATAAAGCACATGAAGGGAGTGCTCGTTGTGCCAATATGATTTAAAATACAATTTTTTTACAAGCGCTGCGAAATCTTGTTTTTAAAAAGAAAAAAACTCCACCATAGAGAGGAAATTTCTCATTGAGAGAAAGTCTTCTCTTTGTGGTTCAAAGCAAAATGATCTCTCACTTAAAGCAGAAAAAACAAGATCCCCATTCTTGTTGAGAATTTCACAACTATCCCTTTATGCTCAGATAAACAAGGTCTGAGAACAATATTTAACCTCCAAAAAGAAGTTGGTAACCTGCTTTTGCGACATTATCACAATTTTGAGATGCCTGTACAGATGGCCCACCGAGGAAACACTTCTTTTCCCATTTGAGACGTAATTCTTTATCTTTCTTAAAATCTTCAACGCTATAGTTTTTTTCGCAACAAGCAACAGCAAATCCAGTGCAAAGCAATAGTGTGGTGATAATAACTTTGTTCATGGATTGGATTCTTTCCAGATCTTATCTATTCTTTTTTGATCTTCTTTAATTCTCTCTCGCCATTTAGCATCTTCTTCAATTCTCTGCCTTTCATATTCAGCTTCCCGTTTTCCAGATTCAGAGAGCCATTTTTCAAATTCTGCATCGCTTTTCGCTTTTTCTCTTACTCTTCCATATATTTAAGGTTTTCTTCTTCTGCTTTTTTCCGGCGTTCTTCAGAAAGTTCGTGATCAGCTACTCGTACATTTTCACAATTTTTTGAAGTTCCTGACCATCCACATCTCACAGCCCATTCTTCAAATAATTTTGGATCTCTCTTAAATTCCTCAACACTGTAAGTTTTTTCACAACCAACAACGACAAGCCCCATACAAAGCAGCAATGCTGTGATAATGGCTTTATTCATTAAATAATTCCCCTTTTTCCTTCTCACTTAATAAAATAATGTATTTCATATACTCTCTGCATCGTACGAACAGATTTCTTTGCTGAATGCGCAAAACGGCAAGGCAAATATGGTAAATCTCATAGCCGCTTGCATTTTAAACTTGCATTTTTAAGATGTGTCTTTATTACATGCCCCGCACAGGCACCCCATTGTGAAGTTTTTGAACTTTCATAACACTTGTGAAGCCTTCGCACTGTTCAAGAAGCTTTACACTTCTTTTCTGTCATATCACGCTATTATGAGACATAAAACAATACGAATATCTGCCTTAACCACTTGGTATGCTTATAGTCATGGCGATAGATCAGCAAACAAAAACAATATCTTCTTCAATTCACTGATTGCACTCTCATCATTCTGAAATCACTGGAAAATCAAAGCAAGCTTTGCTATAATCCCCCCTGCATTGACAATAATGCCAATAGAAATACTCAGCAAGCAACCTGATATGTTCAAACAGAACAGAAAAATTGGGACCTATCCCCTCAAAAACTATTACCGCTCATAATGTCACTCCCTTAAAAAGTACAGATACAAGAAACAAGTTCAAGAAAATGACAAATAAATTCTTTTATGTATTGAAAAAGAATAAATCTCACCAAGCACCAATATTAGTGAACAAATGAATTCTTTTACCCCCTCCCTCTAAACTTTAATAAAGTTTAACAAAACAATATACAGCTGAAAAAATAACCAGCCCCCCATTTTCCTACAGTATTAGCTTTTTAAAAATAAAATAAACAAGAAGTAATTTTACATTTAAAAACATTATCAACACAATTCTTTAAAAAAATCGTCCTCATCTATAAAGATAAAAAATGTTTGCCACTTCTGAACATAAAGTTATAAAATATAGCCATTTTCTTCACCTCGTAGAATGAAGTAGCAGAGTGGAAAAACTGTTTTTTGTTATCAAATGATGCTTTTGTTATAAGAGCATTTCGTTTTAAGCGGCCAATAGTGCTTATAGAAAGGCACCATCATTCACAAAAATCATGATGCGTAAGTGTTTCATTCATTGGAGCTGAACTTGCCAGCTTGCAACTTACAAAAAACATCACGGTCAAATTTCACAGATAGATGATATCTCTCCCTATCTGTATGCATGTCACCTTATCTTTTATTATGGATGCAAGAGGCAAGATGCTCCCCAAATACACACTCTCATTCACCCCACCCAATATTTATTCTTTTAAATATCGTTTATGTCCCATACATATAAAACAACCAGCCAAGTGCGGATTTATTCAATATTGCTCTTAAAAAGGATATAAAGGAATAGAATAGCAGCGATCACGCATAAGACAGCCCTGCCCAAGGTATTTGTAATGTCTACTTATGAGCAAGGCAAATAAAGCCCACAAAAATGTATTATCGCATATCATTTTTTACACTTTTCCGTATTTTTGTGCAAGCAATTCACGCACCTCATCTGCCATTTTTGTTCCACGACTTGCACAACTCACCTTAATCAAACGATGTAAACTTTCCGGTATATCAATTGTGAGACGTTTCATCCCCCCATCCATGCTCCCTTTATTATTTTCAACCCATGCATCCGCCGTTAAAGGAATGGATTTATTGGTTGGCTTTGTGCCAATCTTAATTTTTTTATTCATCGTGCTAACTCCTTGATTTCCGCAGCAACAGCTTCAATTTCTGCTGCCGCTGGACCTTGCTTATCGACTTCATAAACAGCTTTCCCCTGGGCCACCGATTCTGCAAAAATCACGCGCTGAGCAATGCTCGCAGAAAGAACACCAACAGGAAACACTCCAAGAGCTTCACTCACATCACGCCCTATTGCTGTATTGACTATTTTACGATTAATAACAAAAGCAGATTGCAAATTTTCTTTATAGACTCGAGCTTCATCAAAGAGCTTGACAATTCCATCCGCTGCCCAAATATCATAGGGGCTAGGCTGCACAGGAATAAGCACAAAATCTGAAGCCATAAGAGCACTGCGCGCAAGATCCGTTACGCGTGGAGGACCGTCGATAATAATATGATCGTAACCATGACCAATCTGGGCAATTTCCTTATGAATCGTTGCGCGCGGTAAACCAACAACCGAAAACAAGGGATCACCTTCACGAGCCGCCGCCCAATCCAATGCACTTCCCTGCGGATCACCATCAATAAGCAACACGCGCCCTCCAGCCCGCGCAAAGCTAGCAGCAAGATTTACACTCAAGGTAGTTTTTCCTACCCCTCCCTTTTGATTTAAGAGTCCAATAATCATGAATTACGTCTTTCTGCTTTATCGTTTTTACGATTATACAGAAAATAACAAAAGAAGCAAGCAGAGACCCCATACAAACCAACAGTTTCCCCTTTTTCATAAGAAAAGCAACAACTCCCAATTTCCTCTTTTAAATAATCTTTTCGTATCGCAACGAACAGCATAAAAACAGTTTGAGAGACAAACAAACATAAACGGATAACAGATTCTTTCTGATATTTATAACCAATGCTAAAATCTGTATTCACAAACATCAAATCATCAGCAGATTTTAAAACGATTATCTCTACCCCCCCCAAAAAAAGCCGTATAAACTTGATTTTCCCATTATGAAAGCAACAGCACGTCCAATATGCTTCACCGCTTCCATTAAAGGCTTAAAGCACACTGTCCCTTCTGTAAATGGATACAAACCAATCAAAGAAAAAAGGCATATTTTTTTAAAACATAGGTCTTCGCTAACGAATTTACGAATACAACTCCGCATTACCTACCCTGTACAAAGCATCTTTGCTAAAACAACGTCGAACCACACGATCTCTCATAAAAATTGAGAAGAATGGTTTAAAATTGAAGCATTTTTTGAGTATCACCCCCCCCAAAAAAACAATCTGTCTAAAAAACCCTACCACACAATCACATCAGAGAATAAATAACAGCATCAGAACGGTAAAAGCCATCATGCTCCCCTTCCCTGTTTCAGCTATCCTTACCTGAAAATACCTTTAAAAAGCACATGAAATTGAAACGGTTTTATCCTCTTGCGTCTTTCTCTTGCAATGTAGAAGCAAATAATTTTTAAATTCATCGAGACAAATAAACACCAAAAAGAGAGATCTCTTTGGCGTTCTTACTTTACAGAAGAAGAACAATAAATTATCTAATATCAATCGGACAGCTCATCAATATAAATTAAGAGAGAACATGTTGGGAATAAAACGCCTCGCACAGCACAATATGTTTTTTCAAAAGCGCATCTATTTTTCTCGAAGAAAGAAAGTTTTAAAAATATAGAACACTCTCATCTTTAGAATATTCTTGTAGCGTAGCAGAGAACATCATAAATTGTTATGAGGAACGAACAAATATGCACTTACAACAAATTGACCAAGATATTTTTATCAGCGCCCAAATTAGTGTTGAAAATATCAAAACATTAGCACAATCAGGCTTTAAAACGATTATCTGTAATCGCCCCGATCAAGAAGAGCCCCATCAACCTGATTTTTCCATCATTAAAGCAGCAGCATATGAATATGGCATAACATCACATTATATTCCTATCGTACCACCGACCATAAATCGATCAGAAATTGAAACCATGAGAATGATTTTAAAAACAGCATCTCTGCCTCTTCTTGCCTATTGCCACCACGGAACACGCTCCATGCATCTTTATCGCTTAACCCGCCTTTAATTGCATATCTTAACAGATAAAAAAGAAGCCATTATTCTTGAAATTCTAAAAAATCCTCAGTTTTTATAGAATTTTGCAATCCAAGAGGGAAATCATACGAACAGTTTTAAAATAGTATGTTCTCTTCAACGATTGCACAACAAAACACGCTCTCTACATCTTGACCAATGAATCTGCCTTTCTTTGCTTCTCTTAACAGATCATAAAGAAACAAGTAGTAAATTTTTAAAGCCATAGAATTTCATAGTGTTATGAAAAAAGATGAACAACAATGCTAAAATCAGATCTCCAGATATTCGATAGCCCTTCCCAACAGCGCAAAAAACACATATTTCATGATATTTTAGAATATATTTTCGTGATCATAATCAGTTTAACAGCTATTTTTGCTGCGCTTCTTTCTTTTTCAGATCAACTTAAGCTATATTTTTAAAAGTAAGCAGCCTATCCAATGGTGATAATGGTTGCACTTTTGCTAAAATTCCTTTTGCTGCTTTTTCATCACGTTGCATTTGCGCAATCAAAGGCTCTAACCCATCAAATTTTTCTTGCCCTCGCAAAAACTGAAAGAAAGAAACAGTGCAACTTTCTCCATAAAGGTCGTCATTAAAATCAAATAGATAGGTTTCTAACAAGGGGACACCATCCTCTACAACCGTTGGACGACAGCCAAAACTTGCAACACCATCATGCAAAACACCATTCGCACGGCGCAATCGCACAGCATAAACACCATGTGCCAAGCTTACTTGGAGAGGAAGCATTTGGTTAGCGGTAGGAAAACCTAAAAGGCGACCGAGTTGATCGCCTTGGATAACATTTGAATGCACCCGATAATGATAGCCCAACAAATGGGCTGCTTTTTTCACCTCACCTTGGGAGAGAAGCTTACGAATAGAACTGGAGGAAACAATCAATGGTTGCTGGTTCTGTTTGCTCGATAAGCAAGGGACTTGCACAACTTCAAACCCACATTCTTTTCCCCGTTGAGAAAGCAGCTGTGCATTTCCACTTTTTTTGTGCCCAAATTGAAAGTTTTCACCCGTTATCACCGCACAAACATCAAAAGCTTCCTTTAAAATCGCACGAATAAATTGCTCTGCTGAAAGAGTAGCAAAATGCGCATCAAAAGGCTGTTCAATGACGCCATGAAACCCGAGTATTTTAAAAATTTCAGCTTTTTCAGCAGCTTCTGTTAGGCGATCTACAGGCGTCGAGGGCTGGAAAAAACTTCTTGGATGCGGTTCAAAGGTTAAGACAATAGCAGGCTTATTTTTCAGACGCGCCAAATCAAGTGCTTTTCGCAGCACCATCTGATGTCCACAATGAACACCATCAAAATTTCCAAGTGCCAACACAGCTCCCCGCCAAGCCACAGGAAGTTGATGAATCCCCTGAAGACGTAAAAAAACTGACATTACTGAAGTGCCCACATGACTGCTTGTGGCTTATAGCCATGACGTTCAAGAAAAGATTGCAATGCTTGCTTATCCACCACACCATTTTGCATATAGTCATAACGATGAATCCCACCCATGATATAGAGAACATCAAGACCAAAATGCGCCGCACCTTTAACATCGGTCAAAAGACCATCACCAATAGCCAAAACCTGACTTTTTTCCACTGCTCCACGCATTTTTTCTAATTTTTCAAAGGCACATTCATAAATGGGCGCATGAGGCTTTCCAGCAATACGCACCTCACCTCCTAATTGTTGGTAAAGACGCGCCAATGCACCAGCGCACCAAAATTCCTGATTGCCATAATGAACAATCACATCTGGATTGGCGCAAATAAAAGGCAAATTCCGCGCACGCATACGCAAAAACATCTCCTCATAAGCAGCAGGCTCTTCATCAAGTCCGTCCAGAAAACCACTACACACCACAACCGAAGCTTCCCATTCTTCCACCAATTCGCAATCCAATCCTTCAAACAACACCAAATCACGTTGTTGACCAATGAAAAAAACTTTACGCGGTGCAGCGCGAATAAGATCACGGGTGACATCGCCTGACGTGATAATACCATCATAATAATCGCTATGAACGTTCATGTTTTGCAACTGAGCAATAACATCTTCCCGTGGTCGAGGTGAATTGGTCAAAAAAATGACATTCTTTCCCATCTGTCGAATTTTATACAATACTTTCAATGCCGGTTCAAATGCATGCACACCGTTGTGCACGACACCCCACACATCACAAAAAATAGCATCGTAATGCGCTATGACAGTCTCAATATGGGTAAGTTCATTCATGTTGCACCTCTTTATTTCTTTGCCATTTATCAAACTGTCTTTTTCTTTAAAACTCCTTATCGAAAGAGTATTGTTCTGTCATCTACTTTCCCACTTTTTTCCCCCCGTATTAAACACCTCACTCCCTATAGAAGTCATAAAAAAGGATAAAACTCATGAAATTATCATTGCGTGGTGCAAATTCACGCCTCATATCAAAAGCTGAAAATTCTGCAAGAGTGCTTTTCCTCATAAAAACTTCAATTCTTAAGAATCGCTGTCTTGATACGGTTTTTGATCTTAAATACTCAAATTATTCTTTTGCAAAAAACCAATAAATCTTTGCATAAAAACCATTTAAAAGAAAAAGTTCCCCTCTTTTCAAGCACATAAACAAGTAAAAAACGAACAGACAGCAGAGAAACGATGGTCTATTCTATGCAATACCGTGACAGGACAGCCGGAAAAAACACCTTGGAGTAAGAGTGCTTAATATTTGGTATTTATTCTTTTATGACAGAGCAATATGATGCGATCACAAAAACTTTGTGAGAAGAGTTTTGGGTATTTCTCAAAAAATCTGCCTCCATACAAAAATGCGTTGATTTATAGGAATAATCTACATCCATAGTGAATAAGAGAGCCGTATATTCTAAAACTTTCTCATTGCAAATCTCTCCCATGGAACATCAATCAAAACCATCCCCCTGCATGCCATAAACGGAATGAACCTATGGATAAAAACTGTACAACAAAGCAGCAAAAATGCCTCTTATGAAGAGTTTTTAGCACCAAGGGCTGTAAGCAATATGGGGGGTTAACAAAGTGAATGATAATACCAATCTATAACTACAAAGAATGATCGATTTCCTTGGCTTTTTTCCGTATATTTTCCACAATGAGAGATCAATGAAATGATCCACGCCCTCCTCTGCTCTTTACTCAAACTCTTCTATTCTTTGGGCTCTTGAAAGAAAGCAAAATCAATGTACTATGCTTTTTCGCAGCAAATGAAAAGTCATCTAAGAATGAGAAAAAGCAGAAAACACGAGGCGTATCGGTCATTGGCTTTTATGATAACCAGCAGTATCTCTCTCCACCCCCATCACCTCTGACATAACCTCTCACACATCCAGTTTTGGCTTTTACAGCTGTAATAAAGTAACAGTTGCATATTTTATTTCTGCCATGTAATGAAAAACGCGGTGAGAGACAAACAAAGTTGTGCCTATTGAATGGAGAAATCAAGGGGGGGATAATGGAAGATTTGATCACGCGTCAAGAAATTGAAGAAGAAGTAGAAGAAACTGATCTACTCCATTTTCCTTTTTCTCTATACTATTCGTGGATTGGTTAGGCGCATACTAGGAATCATAGCAGTAATAAGCTTTGTTCTGTTTATTGCAAATATTCTCGTTTACTGGTTAGAAATACTGGGACCTAGAACAGTAGAGTTTAGAGTACCTTTCATAATCACAACAATTATGTGTATCATTCTCTTTTG
Source organism: Bartonella pachyuromydis (assembly GCF_039543065.1). Taxonomy (NCBI): domain Bacteria; kingdom Pseudomonadati; phylum Pseudomonadota; class Alphaproteobacteria; order Hyphomicrobiales; family Bartonellaceae; genus Bartonella; species Bartonella pachyuromydis. The sequence continues at coordinate 16,884 of NZ_BAABJA010000008.1, forward strand.
TAGTGCTAAGGTCATCAGTTGGTTTTATGACATGCTTTTATTTCGTCTTGCACCACCAGATATTACTCTGATACTCTCTGAATGATATTATCTAACAACACCCTCAACAGCACTTATACACGAGCACGGTTAACAAAAAAGACTTAACCGTGCTGGTCTTTTTCTTATCTTTCAGTTTGTTTAAAAATCTTTAAGGATCAATAGGATTATAGCTGCCATGGTCTCTTCTCTACTCTTCTGGCTGGTCAAATTGGCTAGACCATAATCCCACTTGTGCTTTTTGCGCAGCAGATTGTAGGTTTTTATAATCTGCTGGTGAGGGAAAGTGCTGCTGATCTTTTGTCAACACCATCATGCCTTCTATAAGCCCCAAGCGCGCCAGATCAACTCCATCAACAAAACATTGTGCATAATGAACTTGTTGAAGAACACGTGTTTGCCGACAAGTCACATTTTTATCGATTGTTTTTGCCACAAGCCACGCTGTAACAAAAGCCTCACAGGGCCATTTAATGCCATGGCGTGAGGCAAATTGCCGCGTTTCACATGTTTCAACACCATATAATCGGATATTGCGCACGATTCTTTTTCTCCACCCCTCATCCATAGGCGTGATCATTTTAAAAGTAACACCGCTTGTCACCTCTATAGCGCCAGAATAAACGGGGACATTTTCTTCATAAAATTCTGTTGATAATGCTTCTAAAGACAAAGGCATTTCTTGTTTATGATCATGATCACGTATTGTTAAATCTGCTTCTTGAAACTGTTTTTCCACGGTCTTTTTTATCTTTTGCACAACAGGATTTTGCATAACATCTTCAGATGTTTTGACCAAAATAAAACACAGATGCAATAATAATATAAATAAAAATCAGATATTTAAATAATGATCGAAAAGGTTTTTTAAAATTATCATTTTGAATATTATAAAGAGTTTTGTTTGTTTTACTATAAACAAAGAAAATACTGTAAATGAAACAGTATCATTTTTGATTTATTTACGTTATACATTACATTTAGTTAATATTAAGCAATTTTTATTCTATTAATACGCGGGGACATTTCCATGCTGAAAACAAGCAATTCTTCTGCAAGTAGTCGTTCTTTATCCAAATTAGCCTTTTCAAACAGCCAAAAGAAATGGTTAACGACAATACTGATGTTGTTCATTGCCTTTATAGCACTCAGCGTTCCAGCATTTGCAGAGGGCTTTGGAAAAATCGACGATGCTCTTCAAAAAGTTGTTAAAGCTTTACCAGGAACCATTGCAAAATCAATTGCTACCATTGCCGTTGCTGGTGTTGGGCTTGCCTAGATTGCTGGTTATGTTGAAATGCGCAAAGCATTTTTTGTTTGTGTTGGTATCGGCATTGTTATGGGTGCAACACAAATCGTATCGATGCTTTCCAATTAAGTGACTGACTTTAGCATTTTCAAAAATCATGAACCAGCGCGATAAGCTAACGGAAGATACGTTGTTTCTCGCTTTCACCCGTCCTGCAATGAGTGCAGGTGTAACGGTGGAAGCTATGGGGTTAAATGCCATGGGAACAATGATATTGTTTATTATGACAAGCAATTTTTTCCTTATAACCTTTGGTATTACAACACACTTTATCTTTAAGGAAATTCTCAAACACGATCATAATAAATTTCGTATCCTCCTGACATGGCAAAAGACACACCTCTTTGCCAGAAGTTCTAGTCTATGGGGTGGGGGAAGTCTTTCTCCATTACGATTAATTCGTAATTATGAGGAATTGAAATGAGAACACTAGAGCGCAAGCGTGAAAAACAACCGGAATCCATTATTCCTTATGTGCGTCATGTCAACAAGCATGTGATCGCACTGGATTCTCGCGCGCTCATGATGGTTGTAAAACTTGAAGGAATTAACTTTGAGACAGCCGATATTATTGATCTCAATGTACTTCATGAACAGTTAAACAACTTGTTTAAGAATATCGCGGATGAACGTATTGCCATTTATAGCCATATTATCAGAAAGCGTGAGAAGGTTTATCCAGATGGGACTTTTAGATCAGCATTTTCCAAACAGTTGGATGACAAATACCGTGAACGGATGGTTTCTCAAGAACTTTATCGGAATGATCTTTAACTTTCTATTTTGTGGAATCCCCATGTTGATAAAGCGGATAAATTAGCGGAATTTTTCAAACGTTTAGGCAAAGCAAAAGCAGAAAAAAAGGAAGTTGATGAAGAGTCCATTCGCAAGCTTGAAGATGTTACCACGGATATTGTTCAAAATTTAGAGCGCTATGGCGCAAAAAGGCTGAGCCTTTATGAACATGAAGGCAATATTTATTCACAGCAAAGTGAATTTATTCACCAATTGGTAGGTGGACGTCGTGAACGTGTACCTCTGACATGGGGAACGATAGCCTCCTCTGTTTATTCAGACCGCCTTATTTTCGGTAAAGAAGTCATAGAAATACGCTATGAAGAAGGGCAAAGATTTTCCGGTATGTTTGGTTGGAAAGAATATCCAGCAAAGACCAGAGCAGGCATGACAGATGGTCTTCTCACCCTACCCTTTGAATTTATTTTTACCCAATCTTTTGTCTTTAAAAGCAAAAACATTGCCAAGCAGATTATGGGGCGCAAGCAAAATCAAATGATCAATGCCGGAGACCGTGCCGGCTCACAAATCATGGAATTAGATGATGCCCTGGATGATCTTGAATCCAACCGTTTTGTTTTAGGAGAGCATCATTTATCCTTAGCTTTTTTTGCCGATAACACCCAAGAATTGGCAGATAATCTTGCCAAAGCCCGTTCTCGTCTCACCGATGGCGGCGCTGTGATTGCGCGGGAAGACCTTGGGCTTTCGGCAGCGTGGTGGGCACAATTGCCTGGAAATTATGCCTATCGTATCCGCTCTGGTGCCATTACCAGCCGCAATTATGCAGCTCTTTCTCCTTTTCATTCCTTTCCGGTTGGCAAAATAGATGGCAATGTATGGGGACCAGCGGTCGCATTGATGAAAACCTCTGCTGGTTCAGCCTTTTATTTTAATTTTCACTTTGGCGATTTAGGTAATACCTTTGTCTGTGGCCCCTCTGGTTCGGGGAAAACGGTTATTGTTAACTTTCTTCTTGCGCAATTGCAAAAGCATGATCCCCATATAGTCTTTTTTGATAAAGACTGTGGAGCAGAGCTTTTTGTCAGAGCGGGTGGTGGCACCTATATGCCTTTGAAAAACGGCAAGCCGACAGGGATAGCGCCGTTAAAAGGCTTAGACTATAACAATCCAGCAGACAGAGTCTTTTTACGGCAATGGATTACCAAACTTGTTTCTAAAGCCGAAGAAGAAAATCGTAAACGTAGAGAAGAATAGGAGAAAAAACTAAAGGAAGATCAAGCGAAATGGGAAGCTGAAGCTGGAAAACGTGCAGCTGACTATGAAAAACGGAGAGCTGAAAAACAAGCTGAACAGAAACAGGACAGCAATTGAATTATAGACCGAAATATTTGTGGCAACATTATGTTTACGCCCTAGATTTGTCATCACGGATTACAAAAACCTAAAACACAGAGCAGAATGTAAAAATTGTGCTCAAACCTCACAAACAGAAAGAAAGAAGGGGAAATATTCATGAACAAAATCATTATCACTGCACTACTACTTTGCACTGGAATTATCACAGCTGGATGTGAAAAAACTTATAGCGTTGCAGAATTTAAAAAAGATAAAAATTTACGTGATGAATGGGAAGCTAGATGTGGATTAGCAGGTACCACAAAAAATTGTGAAAATCTGAGATTAGCCGAAGATGAACTTGAGAAAGAATATTATCAAAACCTTTCCAAAAAACATCAAGAAGAAGATAAGAAGTAAAAAAACTAAAAAGAAAGAAAAATAGTGGAAAAAAGGGTGCTTTTAAGCACCCTCCAAGAAATTGTCAGGACATACATGAATAGCGGGGCATTTAAATGGCAATAAACAGCAAAAGTATATTTACTAGTATAGATAAAGGTTTAAGGGAGCCACTGACAACGGCAATGGATAGCACCATTGGAAATCTTTCATCGGCTTTATCTACACCACTTAAAGCATCCTGTACACTCTACATTATATTTATAGGTTATAATGTTATCTATGGGTGCTCTTCCATGCCCTTATGGGACTTTATAGCGACAATTTTCAAACTTGGTATCATTGTTACACTCGTTACAAAAGCTTCTGGCTATAACACATGGGTCAGGGATATATTTTTCAATGATCTGCCGAATGCCATTTCAAATGTTATACAAGGAGCACATTCAAATAAAAATATATGGGATAATATGATAAACCAAGCTACCGCACATGTTTTTGATGCTGCAAACAATACACCAAGGCGTAAAATCGGTACATTTATTGCTAACTGACTTGCTGGTTGTCTCTGCTATATTATTGCTATTATAGTTTGTACGATTGGTTTTATCGTTTCATTATTAGCTAAACTTGGTTTATTTCTTGTCCTATCAATAGGTCCTCTTTTTATAAGCCTTTATATGTTTTCAGCTACAAGACGTTTTACAGAAACATGGTTAAATCAAACAATAAACTTTATCATTTTACAGGTACTAGTCGTGTTGCTTGGTGATATGTACGTCAAAGTTTCGTCGAGCATTTTTTCAGACAATATTACAGATATTATGATTTCTTTACTTGGATTCATGGTTATCGGCATTTGTGGTATTTATCTTTTTTTCCATTTACCTGCTATTGCCTCTGCTTTAGCCTCTGGGGGAGCTTCCCTTACCGGAGCAACAAAATTTAGGAGCAAACACAGCAAAAACGGCTGGGAAAGCTGCTCAAAAGTTAGAAGAATTTATAGAAAAAATGGCAAAAAGCATTCTGAACCACATGTTTAAGAAAAGGAAATAGGAAAGTGTTTTAAAAAATTGGGGTCATTTTATCGCTTATCCTCTTAAATAGTTGTATGCCTTCATCAAACACTCTGAAGTCACTTCCAAAATGCGATGAATATTCTAAGTGGCCATTAAACAAATCGATGTGGAATTGGGAAGGAAAAAATCCCTCCTCCCCCCCCATCATCATCAGCAACAATACCGACCTCCCATCATCTGTGAAAGAGAGCAAACTCGAAACGCTTCTCAGCCAAAAACTCACCGATGAAGAAATGGAATCCTACAAAGACTGCGGGCAAAAAGCATGAAAGAACAAGACATAGAACAATATATTGCGGATGCGCGATTGTTTGATCAAGACCGCATCCTCACCTCATACCGCATCACCCACGCCTCCCTCACTATCGCTGCGATAGCTGTGATCGTCGCGGTCATCTTTTCGCTGGCGGTCATCACCCTCACCCCGCTTAAAACCGTTGAGCCCTTTGTCATCCGTGTCGACAATTCAACCGGCATCACAGAGGTTGTGGAAGCCTTAAAAGAAGCCCCCACCAACATTGATGAAGCGATCACTCGCTACTTTGCGGCAAAATATGTCCGCTCTCGTGAAGGCTTTGAGTCTGAGGAGGTACAACACAACTTCCAAACCGTCTCCTTGCTTTCTTCTCCAGAAGGCAAGAAAGATTTGCCAGCTGGTATGGAGCACCCCCCAAAAGTCCACAAATCCTCTACAAACACGCAAGTGTTACAATAACGATAAAACAATCTCCTTCATCAATCAGGACGTCGCACAGGTCCGTTATTACAGAACAGCACGGGACGATGAAACCAATAAAGAATTCATCAGCCACTGGGTTGCAACACTCACCTTTGAATATATCAACGCCCCCATCTCTGTACAAAACCGTTTGATAAATCCTCTCGGCTTTATTGTTAGTGAATATAGAACAGATCCAGAAGTGATCAACTAATCCATGAAAAAAAATTCTTTTTTCTTTTTCTAAGCGCCATCGCTCTTTCTCCTACACCTTGGGGCAATGCCAGTGTTTTTCCCACCCGCGCATCAAATGACAGCCGCATTCGCTTTATCAATTATGATGCCTATAATGTCACAAAAATTATTGGCACCATACGCTCGTCTGTACAGGTAGAATTTTCTGCTGATGAAGAAATTGCCCATGTTGCTATCGGCAACAGCGTTGCTTGGGAAGTAGCACCTGCTGGCAATATTCTGTTCCTCAAAGCACGAGAAATACAGCCCATTACCAATCTGCAAGTGGTCACCACCCGCCGTGATGGCTCAAAACGCTCCTATCAATTTGAACTCATGGTCAAAGATGGCGAAATTTCCACCGCACAAGAAACCTATTTTCTCGTCAAATTTCGCTATCCACAAGACGAAGCCGAACGCAGAAGGCTTGCTGCACTTTTACGACAAGAAAAAAAACAAGCCAGACAAATTGATGGTCTTTTTGATGCCTCTGAAACCTACGGACCACGCAATTGGGCTTATAGCGCACAAGGATCGAGCAATCTTGAACCCTCCGCCGTTTATGACAACGGCAAAACCACAACATTTACCTTTCCAGACAATCAAGAAATCCCTGCCATCTATATTGTTGGCAGTGATGGAACAGAATCCCTCGTTCCCAAAACCACCAAAGGCAATATGGTGATTGTCCATGCCATCAGTGCTAGGTTCACCTTAAGAAAGAGCAGAAATGTTTTATGCATCTTTAATGAAGCCTATCAACAAAAAGGCATAAATCTAGGAACCGGAACAACCTCACCATCTGTTGAACGCAAAGTTGCATCAGATCTTTAAAGAAGCGGGAATAAAGGGGGCACACCTATGAGTGATAAAACAACTATCGAAGATCGTGGTGCAATTGGCGATAAACGCAACAATACCTCACAAAGCCTTGGCAAAAAAATTGTCATCGCTCTAGCCTGCATAGGATTTTGTGGTTATGTTCTCTGGAATATCTTATCCACCCCCGAAGAAAAAAGACACGGCAAAGTCTCATAAAAAACAAGCACAAAATTTTCACAATACACTAGCACCTCTAGAATTAGCCCCCGCTGACCCGCGCACAAAACTTGGTCCCATAACCCGACACCCCCCACAACCACTTGCACCAGAACCCAAAAAAGACGATCCTTTACTTGATGCCGCAAGACGCGCCCCTGTACTCGCTTTTGCTAGGGGCACGAAGTCTCAATTAAAAGACATTATCAACAATGGTCTTACCAACACCTTTGACAAATTGAACCCTCTTGAAAATCTTGGGAATATGCAAAATTCTCCTGCTCTTCAAGACATCAAAAATTTTGCAACCCTGCTAAACCCAACCAAAACAGAAGAGACAAAAGCAAGCTTCATCGGCAATAGAAACTTTATCATCGCCATGGGAACCTCTATCCCCTGTATTTTAGAGACGGCATTAAACAGTGACCAACCAGGCTTTGCAAGCTGCATCATTAACCGCGATATCCTCTCTGACAATGGTCGTGTTGTCTTGCTAGATAAAGGAACCCAAGTGATTGGTGAATACCGCGGAGGAATAAAACAAGGGCAATCCCGCCTCTTTATCCTCTGGACCAGAGCAAAAACCCCAACCGGTGTCATCATTCCCCTTGCCTCGCCCGCAACCGATAGTTTAGGGCGATCCGGCTTTGATGGCAATATCAACACCCATTGGTGGGAAGGCTTTGGCTCTTCCCGGTTACTTACCGTTATTGATGGCGCCACAACAACCCTCACCAATAAAATAACAAACAATTCCAACAAAGCGTGCGCAAACAACACTGGAAAAGATGCAGCAAGTATAGCCCTTGAAAACCAAATCAACATCCCCCCTACCTTAGAAAAATACCAAGGTGAACTCGTCAACATTTTTGTGGCACGGGATTTGGATTTTTCTTCCGTTTATAAACTCTCCATTACAACAAGAATAAACAAAATCTTCCCACGCTCTATTCCAAGAAACTTCTTCTACCATTCTCAAATGTAGTAAAAAGAAATTATGCCCACAGCACAAAATTCAGAACGCGCTTCTATCGTCTTAACGAAATTGAAGATCTTAAGAGACTACCTTAATGACGATAATTTATTTGAAATTGTCATCAATCGCCCTAGTGAAGTGATCGTTGAAGGTCCAAATGGTTGGCAAACCCATACTATCAAAGAATTGACCTACAGTGAATTAGAAGGCATTGCAAAAGTTGTTGCTGCCTATACAACACAAAAGATCAGTGTAGAAAACCCTGTTCTCTCTGCCACACTCCCCAATAATGAACGTATACAAATTGTCATGCCTCCCGCCGCTGCGCCAAATACCATCAGCATGACAATTCGTAAACCTTCATCGCGCACTTTTTCTCTTGAAAGTTTACACGAAAACCAACTGTTTTCTGTAACAAGAAACGTCAGTTTTACCCCTCTTGAACAAATGAAAAAACGAGCAGGTGAACTTTCTGATACGGAAAAAGAATTAACCGATCTCTTTATCGCCAAAGACTTTTGTAAATTTTTAGCGAGAGCGGTTATTACCCAACAAAATATTTTGATATCTGGGAAGACCGGTTCGGGAAAAACCACTCTTTCTAAAGCTTTAATTGCCAAAATTCCTGACTATGAACGCATTCTCACCATTGAGGATACACCAGAACTTGTCGTTCCCCATTCAAACAAAGTGCAACTTTTTTACTCAAAAGACAATCAAGGACTAGCAAAAGCGGGTGCAAAAGAACTCCTTGAATCGGGATTGCGCATGCGCCCCAACCGCATACTCTTGCAAGAATTGCGTTATGGCACAGCTTTCTATTATATCCGCAATGTTAATTCTGGTCACCCAAGTTCCATCACCACAGTCCACGCCTCAACAGCGCTTTCCGCCTTTGAACAAATGACCCTTCTTGTCAAAGAAAGTGATGGCGGTGGAAATTTAGCACGAGAAGACATCCATGGCTTATTAATTTCTATGATTGATGTCATCATCCAATGCAAACGCTTGGAAGGAAAATTTCGTGTCACAGAAATCTATTATGATCCTTTCAAACGCCGAAATGCTTTAAAAAAAAAACGCAAAGTCGAGTAAATAAACATGAAAAAAATGAAGCTGAACATCAAAAAAGGCAAACTAAGCGACAAGAGAGAGAACGAAAAGCTGAAAAACAACAGGATAACAACGAAACTATAGGCAAAGATCTCTCTCGCAATATGACCTCTACGTCAGAGATTTATCATCACAGATTACAAAAAATGAAAACACAAAGCAGAATGTAAAAATTGTGCTCACTCTTTAAAAACTGAAAGAAAGAAGGGGAAATATTCATGAACAAAGTCATTATCACAGCACTACTACTTTGCACTGGAATTATCACTGCTGGTTGCGAAAAAACCTATAGCGTTGCAGAATTTAAAAAAGATCAAAAATTGATGGAAGAATGGGGGCAAGATGTGGGTTCACAGGAACTTCAAAAAATTATGAAAATCTAAGATTAGAACAACTTGAACTTGAAAAGGAATATGAAGCAAAAGCGGAAGAAAGAGCAAAAGAACAAGCTGAACGAGAAGCAAAAGAGCGCGCTAAATAAAAATAAGATAACAATTGAATCAGAAATAATCATATTTGGAAAAATTTGATAGAATGGGTATGTAATGACATTTGAAAAAATAGCTTACTTTACCATGGTAGAAAATATTGTTAATGAAACCCATCATGCAAATAATGAAGGACTTCATTACGAACCTTTCATTGGCGTTAGATGCACCACTGAAACTATCTTGTACAATCTACATCGCATTTATGGGTTACAATATCATCTATGGTCGCTCTTCCATGCCCTTATGAGAATTTATAGCAACAGTTTTCAAACTTGGCATCATTGTTGCACGCACCACAAACGCCACTGCTTATAAGAGATTGAGGTTCTGGTGGATAAGTGCAGACAAGTGTTCAAAATTGCCATGATACGCCGCAACTGATGCCTTTATCATTTCTTGTTGCTCAAGAGAGCTCCAATCGATATAATAGCTAGCTTCACGAGCAAGCAGCCCCATAAATTCACGCAATGTGCGTCCATTCCCCTCTCGAAAGGGATGTAACACATTCAACTCACCCATGTAATATCCAGCCCTTATACTGAATTCACCCATATCAAGACCCCGCAGATAGCGCTCCTTTGCAAGCTGCTGTGTAATCTTCGGTGCATAATTTTCAATCTGAGTATAATAAGCAAATATGCTATTCCCTTTGGTAATATCCAGCAAACGGATCTTCCCCGCCCATTCATAGACATCACCAAACAGCTTTTTATGGATCTCTTTCATGTGAGCAAGATCAAACTTACCATGAAGAGGTGTATCCATAAGTTCAAAAGACCGCAGATAAGCAAAAGTAGCTTCTCCACACTCCAAGGTGGCTCAATCTTTAATTTCAAATCGATTATACAACACACCGGTTTCAGGATCAGTATAAGAATCATCACCCCCTTATACTTCTCCACGTTTTACCCGCTCTATATAATCTGTGATAATATCACTTATTTCAAATTCACCTATAATATAACGCTCTACTTGAGCAACAACTTGTGGATCTGGTTCCAACCCCTCTAAACGTTGGCTTGCCAATGCATCTTCAGCATGAAGGCGACGCAGCTTAATTTCCTCTTCACTCAACATATAAAAACCTCCTCCCCTTGAATATTATACCATTAAACTATCGTTTCTATTCTCATACTTCACCACGTTTTATCCGTTCCATAAAATCCTTGATTACATCACTTGTTTCAAGTTCTCCAATAATAACCCGCTCCATCTGAGAAACGACCTGTGGATCTGGCTCCAACCCCTCTAAACGTTGACTTGCTAATGCATTTTTAAAAGCGACGTCGTTTAATTTCGTCTTCGCTCAACATATAAAAATCTCCCTTGCCTGCCCTTTACTATAACGCAACCACACTCCAAAAACAAAATACTTTACGTTTATTGCCCCCTATAACATCTTTTGACTTTGAACACACTATTGCATGATTTTGGTCTTGCACTTAATCTCTGCAATAAAAATTTAACAGCATTTACCAAAAGAATAAAGGCAGCTGTTCCTTTTTCTAATGCGTTTCCTCTTAAAGCACAGTACCATCACACGAAAAAAACAGAATAACTCACCATTGCTTATCACCTACGATACTGTCCTAATGCAAGTCTCACATGCTGAAAGCATAACAGTTCACATTTTTGGTTGCACAATAATGAAGGACGACAGCTCCCTGCCCATCAGATTTCATCTCTGCCAAACATCATCTTGAAAGAAAAAACAAAAACTGAACCTATCAATGCCTCACGCAAACAAGCACATCTTAGTGAAGAAATATACTGTCTCTCAATAGGATAAACTCTTCAAGTGCGTTTTATTACGATAAAGGTCTAGGAATATGTCTTCTTTTCCGGTAAATGAGAGCAGAGTTTCAAAGATTACGAGCCCCTTAAACAGGATAAATTAAAAAGGGGGGAGACTGATGGCATCATTATTGATTGACCTTAACAAGGTCTCAAAAATATACCGCAGCAAAGAGCATGCACCTAGTTTTACAAACAAGGTGGTTTCTCTTTTTAAGCCAACCTATAGAAACCATCACGTGCTAAAAGATATCAGTTTCACCCTTTTTTCAGGGCAAGCACTCGCCATCGTTGGACCTAATGGAGCGGGGAAATCAACACTGACTAAAATACTTTCTGTTATACAAGCCGCTGATGAGGGGGATGTCAAAGTCTTAGGAGTGAATCCTTATAAAACGAAAAAAGATTTGTTTAAGTCTCTGAGTGTCGTCTTTGGTCACAAAAATTGCTTATGGTGGGATTTGCGCCTCCGCTATAGTCTAGAAATGGTTTAACCCCTCTATGACCTTGAACGGAGCTCTTTTATTCGTGATCTTAAAGAAATCACTGAGTTATTAGACATTGAGCATATCATGGATAAGCCCGTAAGCATGCTAAGCCTTGGTGAGAGAGTCAAAAGTGAATTGGCATTTAATTTGTCCTTTAGACCTAAGCTGTTGTTTTTAGATGAACCAACCATTGGTCTTGATATTACCTCCAAACATGAAATCAGAGAGTTGCTTAAAAAACTAAAAAGAGAGCAAGGCTTAGGATATATCATCACAAGTCATGATATGGGAGATATTGATAGCTATGTCGATGATATTATTCTTTTGCATAAAGGAAAGAAGCAGTTTCATGGCACTATGGATAGGCTTAAAGGGATAATTCCTTCATGGGTGAAAATAACTGTGTTTTGTGAACACTTGCCAACCCTCTCAACCCTTATCAAAAACATTGATGAACTCGCCATAAAATTGTCTGCTCCTTTACAAAAGAAACACTTTAATGATGAAAAATGTACACTGGAGATTTCACTGTTGCAGGAAGATGTTCCACGTTTCATAAGAGAAATCGCAACAGAACTTAATTGTCCGTTTTCTGTATCCACTCCCTCACTTGAAGAGATGCTCCGTGTTAAATTTAAAGAATTTATCTAACCATTGCTTTGCTCTGTTTCTCTTTGCCAAAAACGGACTGCTCACCATCCTTAGTGACAGAGCAATGTTTTTTACCGATTTTGTTATGGGGACGCTCTCGCCCTTCATGATTCAACTTCTGTTGTGGAATGCCCTTTTTTCTGATACGGGCGACAACATAAACGGTTTTGGCTTTCAGGATATGATGTATTATTATGCCTTTGCCTTAATTTTTTCACGGTTAAATAATGGTTATGGTATCATTCAATCTTTCTCTAAATATGTGAAAGAAGGGCAATTAGAAGTCTATCTCACCAAACCATTCAGTTACATGACACAAATGCTATTGCCCTTTTTGGGTAAAAGTGTGCTTTATGCCATTCCCTTAATAGCTCTTTTTACTATAAAGTTCATTTTATCCTACGAAAATATTTTAGGATTGGTCATAGCTTTTCTGTTATTTTTTCTCATTTTTATTCTCTCACAATTGCTGTGTTTTTTCTCTCCTTTGCCATTGCCTTATTGAGTTTCTGGGTTATTGAATATAATATTTTTCTCTCTTTTAGTATTCTTAGTTCAGCACTTCTTGGCGATACCTTTTTACCTTCCTCTTTTTGGCCAACATGGCTTATTCCATTAATGCAATTTAATCCTTATCGTTTCATCATATCAGCCCCTGCCGAATTCCTCTCCACAAAGAACCAAGTGATGTTTCAACAATTGATGTTGGGGAGTATTTTTTATATTTTGTGTCTTTTATTCTTTATTCATCTTGTCTGGAAAAAGGAAATGAAAGCCTATCATGGAGTGGGGGAATGAAATGAAAATAATCTCTCATTTTATCAGTATGAATATACGCCGCAACTTGTTTACGGTAAAAACTTTATTGGAGAATTTATTCTTTCTCTGTGCTATTATTTTATTCAATTCACCTTTATTGACAGAATTTCTTGCTTTTCAGGAAATATTGGGAGCTATAGCAGAGATGAAATTCATTTTATCTTTGTCGTCTTCATTTTACTTGGAATATTTTTACCAGTTCTATTGAAACATTTTTTGAAAAACTAACAGAAGGTAAAATTGAGGGATATTTGACAAAGCCTGTTTCAATTTGGCTGTTAATCTTGTTTGGCTGGTGTAGACCTCTTTATCTGATCAAGCTCTTTATTGTTGGTGTGAGTGCTTATTTTTTTGTCTCATTAGCCGATATATCAGAGATAAAACTACGATGGTTTTCTTTTATCCTAGCCATAATTTGTGTCTTTATCGTAAACTTGTGTTTTTTTATGATGTTCAACTTTATAACATTCATGACCAACCGTAAGATGCCGGTTGCCTATTTTCATGCCATGCTTTATCAACTTTCCTTTATCCCCATAGCAATTTATCCCTCAAATCTTATGAAAGGGCTGCTATTTTTGCTGCCCATGGCTTTTTCGGCATCCCTCCCCGTATCACTCCTGCTTGGTAAAAATGAATGGCCTATAGGTTCTCTTGTGTTAAGCACTGTCTTTACCATGGTCATGACTTTGATCGTCTATAAGAAAACAATCCGTAAATTCAACGGATTGGGTGGATGAGATGAAAATCAGTATAATGCCAGCAACATCCCAACATCATCATTGAAAGAATGATTGTTTAAAAAAACGGATATTTTTCTGATTTTTTCCACATGATAAGGTGCGGTTTAGATGCCAACTCTCCCCTATAATCATGATTTCACAACCGCATGAGAAAGACAAAACAAGCCTCTTCAAAACCTCTTTTCTTTGCATTGATTATTCCATTTAAGAATATTGATTTCCTTAAATGATCACGCTTACACACTTTCTAGCGTACCATGCTCAATGCTCTGTTCTGAAGCTCATATTCACCCTCTTGGCTGCTCTTCATGAACACGCATTTTAGAGCCATCAATAAGACCTCTTACAAATCACTTCATTGCTACTCTTTGTCCAATAAAAGAGATCAAAATAGTTCTCATTCATGGAATGATGATTAAAATCCAAAAAAGCAAAACTCTAAGGATGTCAAAGAATAAAAGATCAAGAAAAATTGTTCCCGAAACGTCGCTTGTCCGTTTTATAATCTTTATTTCGAAAAACTTGTAAGCCTTTTTAAAGAAATATAAAAACCAACATTCCATAAGGGGAAAGTCATGAAAAATTCTATCCTTTGGCTTAGAATTCGCTCTTATCAAGACGAACAAGAAGCTCTTTTCAATGTATGCCATGAACTTGGTTAAATATCGTACTTTTAGCTCGTACTTGCCCTAAAATATTAGAAAATCATAAAATGTTGAGAAACGTTTCTTAAAAACAAGCGCAGGTGAATAGACAATCCAATAGCATTCTGTATTACCTGAGAAAGATGCTTCCATTAACACACCAATAAAAAAGAGCGAATATCTCAAAAGAAAATATATCTTGAAAACGAATACATAATGAGTCCACCATTATAAAAAACAGGAAAGAAAAAATTTATAGCTTTTTTGAATTTTTCTCTCACTCTGTTTATATTCACATTGTAAACTTTTCGATAAAAATCATAAAATGACTATATAAGTCAATTAAAAGTCTGCAAAAGGATTATAAGATCCATTATTCCGCCGCCACCGGAAAGGTTCAGTAAACTCACTAGACCAAAGACCAATTTTGTTGTTTCGTGCTGTTTCTTCAGCAGAACGGTACTGTACTGGAACAGGATTCTCACTCTCTTTTGAGAGCACAAACATCCCTTCTGCAAGACCTTCTTCAGCGAGATCAACACCATCAATAAAACATTGTGCATAAGCAATACCATTATGCATAAGAGCCTGCTTACAGGATAAACTCCGCCCCAGTGTTTTGGTCACCAGCCAAGCTGTGGTAACCACACCGCAAGGCCATTCTTGATCATTTAATTTTGCCTTTTGACGCGGCGCACATGTATCCACACCATAAAGGTGAATATTGCGTGTAATGTGCCTACGCCAAGATTGTGCAACAGGAGTAAGCAATTTAAATGTAACACCACTGGTAACCGATGCCCACCCTTGAAAAACAGTGGTATTACCCAGTAAAGCACTGTTCTGCAAGTCAACAGCGGATTCATTTTTTGCTAATTTCTGTTTGATGATGGGGTCCACCCGCCTTTTCTCTTCCAAATAAATATCAACAATATCTTGAACATCCTGCATTGCAACTGTTCTGAAAGCACTTAAATCCATTTTATCCTTATATTGACTTATTCCCCATAACATAGAACCTATAATGTAAATAATAACGACCCATTTAAATCGTATTCGCTTGATACATTCGCTTAAAAAGTCCATTATTTCTTTGCCTTTTTACATTTTTATCAACAACTTGCCTACTCTTTAAGGGGAAAAACTCTAAGTAAGATGTGTTGAGTGTTAATTACATTTTGTAAATAAAAAATATTATTCTCACACGCTTAACGATTACCATCTTGAGATAATGTACAACTTAAAATTGCCATTTTTATGTAACACAATCATAAAAATGAAAAATATTCTGTCTCTTTAAAAATTCGAAGAAGAAGATTTTGGAAGTGCACAAAGATCACTATCAAAGCTTTTAGAAATATTTGAGGGGAATTTAAGCTGTAAACCGTAGAGCAGAAGAATTCTTAACCCTTAAAAGAGACAAGAGATCAATACAGTCAAAGAGAGGTAAAATGACAGGTACTCTATCTAAAAACAGCATCTTTATCGCTTTCATGCTGCTTTTAACAGCACTCATTGTAATAGACCCTTCTTATGCTGCTGATACTTCAGCGGGATTTGGAAAGATTGATAGTGTTTTAGACAGTATCGTTACTACGCTAACGGGGGGTACAGCAAGGCTTATTGCCATTATATGTGTTATTGGCGTGGGGATTGCTTGGATGTACGGTATCTTTGATTTACGCAAAGCTGCCTTTGTTATTATCGGCATTGGTATTGTTTTTGGAGCCCCTTCTCTCGTTAGTAAATTCATTGGGTAATTAATAGAAAAGTTGACATAAATGAACGAAGACACTCTTTTCCTTGCCTGTACAAGACCTGCCATGATTGCTGGTGTCACGATAGAAGCGATGGCGCTTAATGGTATGGCAACAACCATTCTCTTTATTCTCACAAGCGGTTTTACCATGATTGGTCTTGGCGTTGGGATGCACTTTGTTTTGCGTGAAGTCACAAAATACGACCACAATCAATTTCGTGTGCTCTTTGCTTGGCTTAATACAAGGGGAAAACAAAAAAACGTCACAAGATGGGGAGGAGGTTCTACATCTCCTCTACGTCTTGTCCGGACTTATAAGGAGCTGGACATATGAAGCAAACGGCCATCATGAAACGGGAAATTTTGCCTGAAGAATATATTCCCTATATACGCCACATCAACCAACACGTCATTGCTTTAAACTCGCGCTGCTTGATGGTGGTAATAGCTGTTGATGGTGTTAATTTTGATACTGTAGATATCGATCAGATAAATTCCTTACACAACCAATTAAACACGCTGTTAAAAAATATTGCTGATGAGCGTGTTGCCTTATATTCTCACGTTATCCGCCGACGTGAAACGATTTATCCAGACAGTCAATTTTCTTCATCTTTTGCCGCAACCTTAGATGCAAAATACAAAAAGAAAATGGTTTCCCAAGAGCTTTATAGAAATGATCTGTTTATTTCCCTGTTGTGGAATCCAGCATTCGATAAAACAGAACAGCTCGCTTCTTTTTTCCAGCGCTTAACAAAAGCAAAAAAAACACAATCTGAACCAGATCAGGAAGCCATCCGCAAACTTGAAGAGTTAAGTCGAGATTTTATGGAAGGTTTGGAAGCCTACGATCCACGTCTCTTATCCATTTATGAATATGATGGGATTTTATTTTCTGAACAAAGTGAATTTCTACACCAGCTCGTGGGAGGAAGACGTGAACGTATTCCTCTGACATTTGGCACCATTGCCTCAACGATTTATTCTGATCGTGTTATTTTTGGCAAAGAAATTATTGAAATTCGCCATGAGAGCAATGAGCGCTTTGTTGGCATGTTTGGCTGGAAAGAATACCCCTCAAGAACACGCCCAGGTATGACCGATGGTTTACTCACCGTCCCCTTTGAATTTATTTTAACACAATCTTTTGTCTTTAAGAGTAAAACAGCTGCCAGTACCATTATGGGGCGCAAACAAAATCAAATGATTAATGCGGCCGATCGTGCCAGTTCACAAATTGCAGCACTCGATGAAGCCCTTGATGATTTGGAATCTAACCGTTTTGTTTTGGGCGAACATCATATTTCTCTGGCTGTTTTTGCTGATCATCCCAAAATATTGGCTGAAAATCTCTCAAAAGCACGTGCACATTTAACCAATGGTGGTGCTGTTATTGCACGAGAAGATTTAGGATTAGAAGCGACATGGTGGGCACAATTGCCAGGAAATTTTAGCTATCGTGCGCGCTCTGGAGCCATTACTAGCAGAAACTTTGCCGCTTTATCGCCCTTTCACTCTTTTCCTATTGGTAAACTTGAGGGGAATGTTTGGGGAACTGCCGTAGCATTGTTGAAGACACAAGCAGGTTCGCCTTACTATTTTAATTTTCATTATGGAGACCTTGGCAACACCTTTGTTTGCGGTCCATCGGGATCTGGTAAAACGGTGATTGTTAATTTTCTTCTTGCCCAATTACAAAAACACAATCCGACTATGGTATTTTTTGATAAAGACCAAGGGGCAGAGATTTTTGTGCGCGCAGGAGGCGGTAAATACAAACCTTTAAAAAACGGTCAGCCTACGGGTATTGCGCCCTTAAAAGGCATGGAATACACCGAAAAAAATAAAATCTTTCTTCGTAATTGGATCTTAAAACTCGTCACAGCTGAAGGACAAACAGTCACCGAAGAAGAACGACAAGATATTTCCAATGCCATCGATTCCTTAGCAAGTTTACCCCGTGCACAACGCTCTTTGAGTGCTCTTCAACTGTTTTTTGATAACACATCAAAGGAAGGCATTGCCATACGCTTACAACCTTGGATAAGAGGGGATGCTTTAGGTTGGGTATTTGATAACGATCAAGATGATCTCAATTTAAACGCTCAATTTATTGGTTATGACATGACCGATTTCTTAGACAATGAAGAAATTCGGCGTCCTTTGATGATGTATCTCTTTCACCGGATTCTTGACCTTATTGATGGACGGCGCATTATTATTGTCATTGATGAATTTTGGAAAGCGCTTGAAGATGATTCATTTAAAGCTTTTGCCCAAGATCGTCTCAAGACGATCCGTAAACAAAATGGGATGATGTTGTTTGCAACGCAAAGTCCCAAAGATGCTTTAAACTCAACAATTGCCCATACCATTATTGAGCAATGCCCCACGCAAATATTTTTTCCAAATCAAAAAGCAAATTATCAGGATTATGTTGAAGATTTCAAACTGACTGAGCGTGAATTTGAACTAATACAGTCAGAGTTGAGCAGAGAATCCCGTCGTTTCCTTATCAAACAAGGACAAAATTCCGTTGTTGCAGAACTGAACTTACGCGGAATGAACGATGAGATCGCCGTCTTAAGCGGCACAACCAAAAATATTGAACTCATGAATCAAATTATCAACGAATATGGAGAAGACCCCGATCAATGGCTCCCCATATTTCATCAAAGGAGAGAAAATCAATGAAAAAATATAGCTTAATCACACTGTTATCTCTATCTCTCATCCCATATGCCAATGCAGATTCCCCCTCCGATGCGGATGCATATTATAAAAAGGCTGTAGAAAATACGCAGAGAGGAGATGATGCCTCATCAAAAACAGCTGAAACGATTTATGAATCGTCAGCTAGAATTAGCCAAAAAATTGAGAAAATAAAGGAAAAAATTGAAACTGTAAAAGCAAAAACAGAGGCAAAACCTGAAGAATTGCAGCAACTTCAAGCAGAACTTGCTCTTCTTCAAACACAACTGCAAGCCGATACTCTAATACTTCAATCTCTTGCTATGATTGACAGAAAAAATAGCAAAACAAAAGAAGAACTTAAGGAAGAAGAAGCACAAGAGGAGCGTAAAGAGATTCAAAATAAACTCTCAGAAAAAGAAAAACAGTTAGAAGCAAAAGTAAACGTTGGAAGATAGAATGTCCGACTTTAAGTTTTCCCCATTTGAAACTATTTCTGGACATATTGTAGACCCACTCGACAAGGTGATAAACACCACGGTGAGTGGGCTATCTTCTGCGATCTCAGCACCACTTAATCTTGCTGCAATTATTTTTACCTTTTTGTATGGTTATAATGTTATGACAGGTCGTGTAGCCCTTTCTATGCATAGCCTTCTCAATAATGTGGTAAAAATTGTTATTGTCACAACAATGGCAACCAATGCAGACACCTTTAATATCTATGTCAAAGATATTTTCTTTAGGGATTTAGTAAACGCTATTGGAAATGCGCTCAACGGCAATCCTGCTAGCTCCAATGTCTTTGATGTTATTATGTTAAAGGCAAGTTCTCGTTTTCAAGAAGTCTTATACAATGCTTGGTTTTTTGAAAAGATCGTTGTTGGTCTTCTTGGTGGTATAATGCTTGTAACCGTTATTTTCTTCTGTATAGGTGGGTTTATTGTGCAAATATTTGCCCAAGTTGCACTGGTAATGATTATAGGTCTTGGTCCCCTTTTCATTAGTTTGTACTTGTTTAATGTAACTCGAAAATACACCGAAGCATGGATTTCCACTTTGGTCAATTTTACCATTTTACAAGTTCTTGTGATCATGCTTGGAACAATTATATGTGAAATTATCCTGCAAGTTCTCAGAGTTTCCTATGAGTCAATCTATGTTCTTTTCCCACCTGTCATCGTTATTTCGATTATAGGGATTATTATCTTCCGTGCACTTCCAGGTATTGCTTCAGCCTTAGCTGCTGGCGGACCATACTTTAACGCTGGTATATCTTCAGGAGGACAGATTGCTTCAATGCTTTACAGTAGCGCTAAATCGGGTGGAAATAGTATCACTTCACACCTTACCGGTGCAGCAAGTGCTGCAAGCAGAGCAGCAAGTGTAGCAACAAAGGGAGGGCGAGGACGTGGTCCCTTTTAAGAGATATCTCTTTAGAAGAACCAGAACTCTTATTTATGCATTGCGTGCGCGCTATCGCGCACGCCCCATACACAAATTGTGTGAAACAGTTGATATTCTTTGTTTCACAAAACCCATCAAAATCTTTCATCACATGCTTTTGTGAGATCGTTCAGAACAAAAGCTTCTATACGCTGTATTCCAAAGTATTTGTGAGTTCAAAAAATGAAACGAAAAATAACTTTTTTTGTGATCCTAACGATTGCCCTTACGGGCTGCGCCTCTCTGAGTGGCCCTAAAAAACCGCCACGATGTAATGGCAAAGTTACCCGTGCTTTAAATAAAGACAAATGGGATTGGGAAAATAAAGGTATCATCCTACAAGAAAACACCACAAAGCCTGTCACAACACCCATCATTCTCAATACCTTGGAAAGCGAAAAAGCAACAGCAAGCGTGACACTTAAGCCAACTACATTAAATTCCATAACCCAATAAACACTTTACTGATAGAACTGTGGAGGTCGTGCGTGAAAAGTAACGAATTTGATGAATATATAAAAGAAGCACGCTCATTCGATATTGACCGCATGCATGGCATGCGTGTGCGGATGAAAATTGCCATGGCTTTTACCGTCCTTTTTGGCCTAATGACAATTGCTTTAGCTTTAGCTGTTGCAACATTAATCCCCTTAAAAACTGTAGAGCCTTTTGTTATCCGCGTTGATAATTCAACAGGTATTGTTGAGACAGTGAGTGCACTAAAAGAAACACCAAACAACTATGACGAAGCGATAACACGCTATTTTGTCGGTCAATATGTTCGTGCCCGAGAAAGTTTTCAGGCCTCGGAGGCAGAATATAATTTTAACTTGATTTCTCTTTTCTCTTCACCAGAAGAGCAAATCCGTTTTGCCAAATGGTATGCGGGCAACAATCCAGAAAGTCCGCAAAATATCTACCAAAACATAACTGTTACGGTTTCCATCAAATCAATCTCCTTTTTAAACGACGAACTCATTCAAGTGCGTTACTACAAAACACTCAGAGAACTAAATGGCACTGAAAATATTTCCCATTGGGTTTCGATTTTAAAATTTTCCTACATCAATGCGAAAATTTCAACAAAGGACCGCTTGATCAACCCACTTGGCTTTCAAGTATCAGAATATAGATCTGATCCAGAGGTGATAGAATGATTAGATTTTTTCAGATAATCTTAGCCTTTATTGTCGTAATGAGCTGTCATACGATCTCCTCATTTGCGGAAACAGCGCCCGTAAGTGCCCGCAAAGACAATCGTATCAGATTTGTCAATTATGACCCATACAATGTCACACAAATCATTGGCACTATTCGTTCCTCAGTCCAACTTGAATTTGCCGATGATGAAGAAGTGAGCTATGTGGGCATTGGCAATTCCGTTGCTTGGCAAGTTGCCCCAGCCGGCCACTTTGTTTTTCTCAAACCGCGCGAAGTTCAACCCATCACCAATTTACAAATTGTCACAAGCCGCCAAGATGGGACAAAGCGTTCTTATCAGTTTGAATTACAAGTGCGTGAAGGCGATGTTTCAGCGGGCAATGAAACATATTTCTTAGTTAAGTTTCGTTATCCAGAAGATGAAGCCTTACGGAGAAAATTAGCCGAAGCCGCCAAAGCTGAACAACGCGAAGCAAATTTTGTTAATGATGTTTTAAATATCCATGAAGATTTCGGACCACGCAATTGGGCTTATGAAGCACAAGGCTCAATCCTTATTGAACCTTCTTCTGTCTATGACAACGGTAAAACAACAACATTCACATTTTTAGGCAATAAAGAAATTCCCGCCATTTACATTGTATCGCGTGATGGACAAGAAGCGCTTGTACCAAAATCAATTAAAGGCAACAAAGTTATTGTTCATGCCACAGCTGCGCAATTTACTTTGCGTCGTGGCAATGACGTGTTGTGTATCTTCAACAAAAGGTTCGTGCCTGAAGGAATTAACCCCGAAACCGGTACCACATCACCATCCGTACAACGTAAAGTGAACATAGGAAGCAGCCATGAATGACACAATGGATGAAAAGAGCATCAATGATCGCGATACGATAAAAGACGCTCAAGGAAAAAAACAACAGAACAATGTAGGAAAAGCAATAGCTCTTATTATTCTTTTTTCTGTTTGTCTTTATTTAGCATATTCAACACTTATCACAGACACAAAATCACCGGTTGAACCTCCAAAAGAAGGAATTATTAAGCAAACAGAACGTTTCCGCCCTGCAGAACCAAATTCTGTGACTTTTGAACAACCTCAGAAAAATGGTACCTTACAAAAAAATGGTATTTTAAAACGCAACGCTCTATTACCCAAGGTTGAACTCCCCACGCCCACAGTAGACCAACCAAAAACCGCTGATGATGAACTCTTACAAGCAGCACAACGTGCCCCTGTGTTAGCTTATACAAACCCCCAACAGAATACAGAAAATACATCAACAAATAATAGTGTTGTACTTAATAAGGTAGACAACACATCTGATGAAACAGCACAACAATTTAATCATCTTCTCAAGCCAACAATTCTTGAAGGCATTCGCTCTTCAGCACTTCCCAATCGTAACTTCATCATCACAATGGGTACGCCCATTCCCTGTATTTTAGAAACAGCTATCAACAGTGACCAGCAGGGCTTTACCAGTTGTATCATTTCCAGAGATATTTTGTCAGACAATGGCCGCGTTGTTCTCCTTGATAAAGGAACGCAAATTGTTGGCGAATATCGTGGCGGATTAAAAAAAGGACAAAGTCGTCTCTTTATACTCTGGACAAGAGCCAAAACACCAGAGGGTGTTATTATCGCATTAGCCTCACCAGCAACAGATACTTTAGGACGTTCTGGTATGGATGGAGATATTGATAATCATTGGTTTGAGAGAATTGGTTCTGCACTGCTTGTATCGATTGTCAGAGATGTTACAGGCTATGCAAAAGAGCGTTTATCAAAAAGTCAAAAAAAGAAAGATAAAGAAGCCGTTTCTTCGGAAGAAAACGTTTCAACTGTTTCTTCAGGACAAAATATTGCAAGTATTCTCACGGAAAATTATGCCAATATTCCTCCCACACTCACTAAAAACCAAGGGGAATTGGTGAATGTTTTTGTTGCCCGCGATTTAGATTTTTCCAATGTTTATAAATTGAAAGTCATTGAAAACAAAAAACAAATTACCAATCGAGCCCTTTCAAGAAACTTTTATAAAAAGCAGTGATTTGAAAATGAACCAAAACTTACAGCATTTAAACAATGAAACCATCGCCATTGTTTTAACAAAACTTGAACCAATCAATGCTTTTTTGCAAGATGACAGCCTTTTTGAAATTGTCATCAATCGTCCCTATCAAGTGATGACGGAAGGAATTGAAGGCTGGAAAACCGTAGAAATCCCTGCTCTTTCGTTTCATGAGCTTATGGGGATTGCTAAAGTTGTTGCTTCCTATTCGAAACAAAATATATCGGATAAAAATCCCGTATTATCTGCTACTTTACCAAATAATGAGCGCATTCAAATTGTCATTCCTCCTGCGGTAGAAAAAGACACCATCAGTATGACAATTCGCAAACCCTCATCACGGAATTTTTCTCTTGACGATCTTGCCAAGAATGATCTCTTTTCGCTGTGTGAGCAAATATCATTTACGCCCATAAATGATTATCGATCACGTCTTAACGAACTCAAAAGCGTTGAACATGGCTTAGTAGACGCTTACTGTAGGAAGGACTTTGTCTCCTTTTTAAATCAAGCTGTAACGTGCCAAAAAAATATACTGATCGCTGGTAAAACCGGCTCAGGAAAGACGACCTTATCCAAAGCATTAATTGCTAAAATTCCGGACGATGAGCGTATTATCACCATTGAAGACACACAAGAATTGGTTGTACCTCAACAAAATCATGTTTCTATGATCTATTCAAAAGATGGCCAAGGTTTATCCTCTGTTGGTCCCAAAGAACTGCTCGAATCTGCATTACGCATGCGTCCTGATCGCATTCTTTTACAAGAACTTCGAGATGGTACAGCTTTTTACTATATCCGCAATGTCAATTCAGGACACCCAGGTTCGATCACCACGGTTCATGCCTCAACAGCACTTGCCGCCTTTGAACAAATGACCCTTTTGGTCAAAGAAAGTGAAGGAGGAAGTGATTTAGAGCGTGATGATATCCGTGGTTTGTTAATTTCAATGATTGACATCATCATCCAATGCAAACGGATTGAAGGAAAATTTAAAGTCACGGAGATCTATTATGACCCATTCAAACAACGAAACATCTTTGGAGGCAACTAAGCAGTCATGCCTTTAAAAAAGGTTTTTTAAAGGCACTTCTTGAAAAGCTGAAAAGGAAGAATAAATGCCAATAGAGGCGCTAGAAAATCCTTTATCAATGACACCAGAAGAGCTGAAAAAGCGCTGTGAAGCAGTTGATGCAACCATCAGAAACCACGCCTTGGAGGGATAAAACTTCATTCCACAACGCTTAAGATTTTAGAAGCATATGCGAGGGGAAATCTTTCATGAGAGGAGTTTAACACCCTTATGGACAACGCTACATTATAAGGAAGTAACGATGCCAAAAGCCAAAGCAAAAACAAAAAATATATCTTCCCCCTTACCCCATCATTATCTCTATTCTGGTACTAACATACTCAAAAATAAATATGGCGAAACAGATCTACAACTTTTTCGAGAAAAATCTTCATATGATATAGAACAAGCGACAAAAAATCTGCGAGAAGAACCCCTCCCAGAATATTTTGATTTAACTTACCTCTGCCATATTCATCACCAGTTATTTAAAAACACTTTTGAGTGGGCTGGAAAGCTACGATATGCCCCTTTCACCTTTGCCGACGAGAGCACTGCCGCCATGCCAGAAATGAAACGAGGGGAAGGAGGAAGAGTTTTTGCACGTGATGAGGAGATCCTAGAAAGCTTACAAAGTTTCGATCAACAGCTTACCGAAAAAAACAATTTGCAAGGTTTAACGCGTGAAGACTTCATCTATGAAGCAATGGGATTGTTTAGCACTCTCAAACAAATACACCCATTCATAGATGGCAATGAACACACAGCGCTGTTGTTTTTGGAAAAGCTTGCTCGCGCAGCCGGCCACCAGCTAGACTTTTCTCTTACCACCAGAGAGCGCATAATGTTCGCCAATATTTCAGAAGCCGAAAGAGGCGATCTAGAACCCATGCAACATCTATTTGAGGATATCTCCAATCCAGAAAAAACGCTTCTTTTAAAAGAATTCATGGACAACATGAAAGCGACTGGCCGCAATGTGAATGATCATCTCGTAATAGTGACAAAAGAAGGGGAATCCTACACAGGAATCTATAAAGGTACTGGTTTTAACCACTTTTTGCTCGAAGCGCATGGTACTTACATCATTGGCAATAAAGATGATCTCTGCCCAGAACAATTAAAAACATTACAACTCGGCGATAAATTTATCTTTACCGCCCCAAATAGAAAAGACTTTGAGCACATACTCATCCCAAAAGAGACATTAGCCCCTCTCACAACCCATGAACAAACAGAAAGGGTGAGAGAAAGTGCTCGTGTCCACACAGCGCGAACTCAAGTTCAACTGTTATCACAAATCGTTTATAGGCGTTCACAAGCATTAGACAAACAGATGGCAGAGATTCTTCAAAATCCAAGCCTAGCTCAACAGCTTGTCGATCAGATTCAACAATCTCCCAGCTCTATTTCCCCTCTTGCCGGTTTCAGTATATGCGGTCTCCAAAATCAAACACGTGTAAACGCACGAAATCATCTTGCTATGCTCTCTGATGCAGTGATGAATTATGCATATGCTGTAGAATATACGCAGTATTCAATCAATAAAGACTATCAACTTGAACAAAAACGCTGTGAAAAAAAAGTAGAAAAACCGAGTCAAAATTTGCAAGATCTCTTTTGCTTATCACCACAAGCACAAAGAGACATCTTGTTCCAAAATCCTATGTTGTGCCAAGAACTGCGCGATTTTGTATGCCAGTTAGAGAGTCGCCTCTCAGCATATGAATATAGGGCAATCAAACACAAGGATCATGAAACCCTTGCACAAAGTATTGGCGTATCAAAACAGAAAGCGCAAGAAATTACTGAGACTGTTCAGAAAGCCAAAGAAGCACATCAGCAGCAAATCCACACACGCAAACTCAACCACTCCAATGCGCTCGCTATGGCCAGTTGAAAGGAGTATTTTATCACATATCCTAAGAAAAGCCAAAAGGAAGACCAATGCAAAACATAAAAACACAGCAAGCCATTATGTTAATGCAAAAAAATCTAGCAAAATACAGAGAGAAGTTTGTCTCGCAGTCAATGCCCATGCATTTGCAAGGATAACACTTCATTTTAAAGCACTTAAAATTTGAGAAACATCTGTGAGGAGCAATCTTTCACGAGAGGAATTTAACACTCTGATAGACAACATGACATGATAAGGAAATAACGATGCCAAAAGCCAAAGCAAAGACCAAAAATAGAGACCAGCCTTCTCCCCATCATTACCTCTATCCTAAAACAACAACACTCAAAAATAAATATGGAATAAAAGATTTAAAATCTTTTCTGGAGAAATGCTCGCATGATACAGTGCAGGCAATGGTCAATCTGCGAGAGGAACCTCTCCCAAAATATTTTGACACCAGCTATCTATGCCACATTCATCACCAGTTGTTTCAAAATACCTTTGAATGGGCTGGACATCTCCGCCATATCCCCTTCACATTTGCAGATGGCACCACAGCCGCTATGCCAGAAATGAAACGAACGGGGTGTGAGCATCCTTTTGCAATCGGTGATGACGTCCAACAAGGCTTACAAAGATTAGAGCAAACACTTGCAGAAAAAGATAATTTACAAGGCTTAACGCGTGAAGAATTTAACTCTGAAACAATAGACTTATTTAACACTCTCAACCAAATTCACCCATTCAGAGAAGGCAATGGACGCACACAGCGGGTATTTTTTGAAAAGCTTGCTCACGCAGCAGGTCATCGACTCGACTTTTCGCTTGTCACCAAAGAACGCATGATGCTGGCCAGTGTTGCAGTAGCAGAAAAAGGCGATCTAGAACCCATGCAACATCTGTTTGAGGATATCTCCAATCCAGAAAAAATTGGGCTTTTAAAAGAATTTATGGACAATATGAAAGCGACTGGGCGCAATGTGAGTGATCGTCCTGTTATGGTTGCAAAAGACGGTGAAACTTATACGGGCACCTATAGAGGCGCTGGTTTTAACAGCTTCGCCTTCAACGTAAAAGGTGCTTACATCATCGGCAATAAAGAGCATCTCTTACCAGAGCAATTAAAAACATTACAACCCGGTGATAAATTTACCTTTACCGCTCCCAGAGGCGAAGATCTTGAGCCCCCCCTTATCCCCAAAGAAAACTTAGCCCCTCTAACAAAAAGCGAAATAGCGGAATTAATTGCCGAAGACGCCTGTGTTAAAGTAAGTCATAAGCAACTCCAACAGTTATCAAAAATTGTTTATGGCAACTCGAAACGATTAGATGACAAAATGGCTGCAATTATTCAAAATCCAAGCTTAGGCCAACAGCTTGCTAATCAGATTCAACTGTCTCCAAGCTCTATTGCTCCACTTGCAGGTTTCAGTTTATGCGGTCTACAAAGTCATGCACGCGCAAATGCTAAAAATCATGTTGAGATGCTCTGTTCTGGCGTAATGAATTTTACCCATGCGATACAACATGCTGAAAAAGAAATCACACAAGAGCATCAAAGAGAACAAAACCGTCGTGCAATAGCAGTAGAGAGACCAAGTCAAAACTTGCAAGACGTCCTCGCCTTGCCAAAAGAATTGCAGCAAGAGGCTTTAACAAATAACCCTAATCTTCGAAAAGAACTCGGTAACTTTATAAAAAAGGTCTATACGCGTCTTTCCGCACAAGAACAACAAGTGATCAAACACAGTGATTATGAGACCCTAGCGCAAGCTCTTGGCACATCTGTAAATAAAGCACAAGAAATTACACAAACCGTTCAGAACAGCAAAAAAGCATACCAGAACAGCCAAGAACGGAGTGTCCATTGTGTAAAAGCACTGGCTATGGCCAGCTAAAGGCGATGCAATTTTGTTGCTTTATCGCAACACTATACTGAGAGATGTTTTAACATTCTCTCAAACCATGAAAAAGGCAGCGCACCTAGCACCCTGTCACCATAAAATATGAACAACAACAGATCTGGAGAAAACTGAGAGTCAGACAAAAATGAAATATACAAAAACACAGATGGCGCTTATTTTAGCGCCAATTGCTTTAGGGATTTTAACAATATTCCTTATTCCTCATTTATTGTCTTTTGCCACAAATGGGATGGATAGCACGCAACTTTATTGGTATATTCGTTCAGAACCTTTATTAATACTGGTCATGGTCGCCTGCATATCGTTGCTTTATAGTCTTTCACAAAAACTATACCTACGCAAAGCAATCACATTTGTCTCAACAATCTTTTTTAGCATAACCGCCCTCTATCATATTGGCAGTGAGATACAACGCTTAAGTCCTTATGTTGGTCAACAAGGGATAACATGGAGTTATGCGATTAAGTTCATGGATCCTATGGTGGTCTTTGGCATCATCATCAGCTTCGCTCTTTTATCAGTGCAAATCATCACGACCTCTCCACGCACCAATAAGGTCAAGCGTGCTAAAAAAGGCGTGTTTGGGAATGCTTCATGGATGAAGTTAACAGAGGCCGCTAAAATTTTTCCTGCCAATGGCCAGATTGTTGTTGGTGAAAGATACCGTGTTGACCAAGACAGTGTGAGCACTGTTCCCTTTGCCCCTGGCAACAAAACGACATGGGGAAAAGGTGGAAAAGTTCCCCTCCTCACCTTTAATCTTGATTTTGGTTCAACCCATATGATTTTTTTTGCTGGTTCTGGTGGCTACAAAACTACCAGCACAGTGGTTCCAACATGTTTGACCTATCCAGGCTCTATTGTCTGCCTTGACCCTTCCACCGAAGTTGCACCAATGGTCAGATTTGCGCGAAAAAAAATGGGCAATAGAAATGTTATTGTTCTTGATCCCAATTCCATTTTAACAAAAAACTTTAATGTCCTCGATTGGCTTTTAGACGATAGCGTTCCACGCCCACAACGTGAAGCCAATATTGTGGGCTTTTCCAAATTGCTTCTCACGGATAAAAAATCCGATAATTCTTCGGCAGAATATTTCTCGACACAAGCGCATAATCTTTTAACAGCTCTTCTTGCACATGTCATATTTTCCGATGAATATGAAGACCATGAACGCACCTTAAAGACATTGCGTGAAATTTTATCTCAATCAGAAACAGCTATTGTCAATCAATTACGCATGATTCAAGAAACGACCCCTTCTCCTTTTATCCGTGAAATGGTTGGTATTTTCACGGAAATGGCAGAGCAAACCTTTTCAGGTGTTTACACAACAGCCTCAAAAGATACCCAATGGCTTTCTTTGTCCAATTATGCGGATCTTGTCTGTGGCGATGATTTTTCCTCCTCAGATATTACAAATGGCAATACAGATGTTTTTCTCAATCTCCCTGCCAGCATTTTGAACAGTTATCCTGCAATTGGACGAGTGATTATTGGTGCTTTTTTAAATGCTATGATTATAGCTGATGGAAACTATAAAAAGCGTGTATTATTTGTCTTAGACGAAGTTGATCTTCTTGGTTATATGAACATCTTAGAAGAAGCACGCGATCGTGGTCGTAAATATGGTACGTCCCTTATGCTCTTTTATCAATCCTCCGGTCAGTTGGTCAATCACTTTGGAGAATCAGGCGCACGCTCATGGTTTGAAAGCTGCTCTTTTGTGAGTTATGCTGCCATTAAAGACCTCCAAACAGCCAAGGATATTTCAGAGCGCTGTGGTCAAATGACCGTTGAAGTTTCTGGAACAAACAAATCGAGAGGTTTGTCTTTGGGAAAAACCTCTTACAACATCAACTATCAACAAAGAGCGCTAATTTTACCCCACGAAGTTATTCAAGAAATGCGTCAAGATGAACAAATTATTCTCATGCAAGGACACCCCCCTTTACGATGTGGTCGTGCGATCTATTTTAGAAGAAAAGAAATGTTAGCGGCTGCTGAAAAGAACCGTTTTGCTCCGAAAGCAAAGAAAAAATGAAAAACGCCTCCTTATGAGCAATAATCATCAAAACAAGAGCAATACTATCAAAGGATGAAGACACCTATTTTAAAAGCCAGTTTACAAGGAATCTCACATGGTCCAACAAGAAAAATATGGGGGAGAAAAATCCTTGGATATAGCTTTCATGCGCGTGCCTATCAACACTATCATTCCTCATAAAAAAGCCCCCAAAACCAAAACAACGCTGGCAACCATGACCAGCACCTCCATATTCAAAAGCCCCATCAAGGAGCTTTTGCAAAAAAAGTACCTAGAAAACCTACCCTTTGTCAACATGGTAAACAGAAAAGAAAAAACGCCCCAAAAATATTTCTAAAAATGCACAAAGCAACATGCCTTAACAACAATGCGAACAGACTCTTCTCGCCCTCTCACAGTAAAAGAATTACAAAAATATCCCGACAAGGGAAGCAAACAACAGATCTGTAAGCAAGGAAATGATATCTCTCTCCAATATTTCAAAAGAATACGCGAAGGGGGGGCTTTCTACATAAAAAGTTTAACACACCCTCACCATCAACCCCTATCCTCTAAGGAGAAAATAGATGCTAGAGCAGAATTATCTGTATAAAAACACCAAAACCCTGAAAAATAAATATGGCATTAAAGACCCTCAAAAACTGTATGAACGCATTGCCCATGATGTATCAAAAGAAGCAGTGAATTTCCGCCACGAACCTCCCCCACGAACATTTGACGCTGCTTATCTCAAAACACTTCACTGGAGCCTTTTCCATAAAAGTTTTGAGTGGGCAGGCCAGACACGTGATAAATCTTTTACCTTTGCAGATGGCTCTACAGCCCGTATGCCAGCCATGCGCCACAAAGGCCATGAAGTTCCTTTTGCCGTAGGGGAACAGATTCAAAAAGAATTGAAACAATTAGAGAAAATGCTGCATACAAAGAACAATTTACAAGGCTTATCGCGCCAAGAATTTGCTGCAAATGCCGCTCACGTTTATATGCTTCTCGACCACGCCCATCCTTTTAGAAAAGGCAATGGGCGTGTACAACGAATGTTTATGGAAAAACTCGGACAAGTCGCAGGTCATAACATTGATTTCTCTGTGATAACACATGAGCGCTTAACCCAAGCCAGTATTCAAGCCATACAGCGTAGTAATCCAGAACCGATGCACCATCTCTTTGAAGATATGACCCATCCCCAAAAAGCACAGCTCTTAAAAGAGTTCATCTCCAACATGAGAAACTCTGGACTTAGAGAAATCAACAACCGTCTTGTTTTAGCAGCAAAAGAAGGTGAAATCTATAATGGCATCTATAGAGGTGCAGGAGCAGAGGGTTTTGTCATGGAAGTCGAAGGAGCTTTCGTTGTCGCGCCCAAAGATGATCTCACCCCAGAACAAGTAAAGACATTACAAAACGGCGCATCCATCTGCTTTGCAAAATCAAACGTAGAAAATTTAACAGAAACACTCATTCCACAAGAAAAATTACCCGCTCTCAACAATGAAGAATTATTTGCAAGAGTTACAAGCGACCCCTTCGTTGAAGCAGGCAAAAGAGAGGTCCAACACTTATCAAAGCTCGTCTATGGCAACGAGAAAATTCTCGGACCACAAATGGAGTTGATCACTGCCGATCCAAACTTGGGGCAAGAATTTTCTGAGCAAATTTCTCAAGAACCTAAATCAGTCTCTAAGCTTGCAGGGGTC
Source organism: Bartonella pachyuromydis (assembly GCF_039543065.1). Classification (NCBI taxonomy): domain Bacteria; kingdom Pseudomonadati; phylum Pseudomonadota; class Alphaproteobacteria; order Hyphomicrobiales; family Bartonellaceae; genus Bartonella; species Bartonella pachyuromydis. Next base: position 49,289 of record NZ_BAABJA010000008.1, read on the forward strand.
AAAATGTGTGGTCTGAAAAGTCCAGAACGCAGGCAAGCAGAAAATCATATTCCACAACTAAGTGAAGCACTCAAAAATTATGCCACAGCCATACAACAAACAAAGGAGGAAATTCTAGAAAAGCACCAAAGAGAACAAAATCGCTTAAACCAATCTGTTGCAAAGCCAAATAAAGACTTACAAGACCTTTTTGCCTTAACAACAGAACAACAAAAAAATGCTTTGTCTCGTTCTCCTGCCCTACAACAACAGCTCCACAGTTTTTCGCGCCAATTACGCAATCGTTTATCATCAGAAGATCGTCAAGCCCTAGAGCAAAAAGATCATACAAGACTTGCTTGTCTGCTTGGCGTATCAGAAAGCAAAGCCAAAGAAATTGCCAACACCGTACACCTCACCAAAGAGGCACAATGTCAGGCGCGAAGTCTTAAAGTGAGTCGCTCCTCATCGCTGGCACTCACCGGCTAAACAGTACAGAGAGCTTTCACCTTTTCTCTCATTCCTTTATGTGCAAAATTTCCTCTTGAAAGACTTCAGAATGATTATGAATAAAAATTATCAAATAAGAGCAAGAAATTTTATATAACTTATTGATAAAATTTCACAAAAAAACTGTATTAAAGACATAAAGGTCGATTATGATTGCCCATGAATAGCGCAATCTTTGGAGGTCATTTAAATGGATATTTTGCTTTGTATAAAGGAGCCAAAATATAAAGGCGGAGAATACACCAAAGAGGTTTTCTAAAAATATTGAAAGGAAACATGCATGAAAAAGAATCATCCTTCCCCTTCTAACACTGTAGATGAGCTAAGAAGACGCTTTGAGCGGCAAAACCTACAAGAACAAGGAGCCACTGGTGGAGAACCCCTTTACGCAAAGGTGAATAAACCACCAAAACACCAGCACCCCCAAAAACCAGAAGAATCTGGCTATGCATCCCTAAGAGCACAAGAAACTACCCCCCCATACCCGCAAGAAACGATCTATGCACCACAAAAGCCAATGGGCAATCCCTATGATAGACCGCCTACGAGGCCAAGTAATGGACAACAGGCCACAAAACTCGTAGAGCCCTATGACGTAATTGATCTGAGCAAACTAGGAAAAGAGCCAATCTCTGAGCGCCTAAAAAATCCCCTCTATGAGAGTGTTGGTGGAAGAAATCCTCAATCACCAGAAACGCCCTATGCAGAGATTAGCTTTGGCTCACATGAGGGGCGCCCCACACAAAAAGACTTAGAATCTGTCTATGCAACCATTAACACAGGCGCAGCAGGTGGCCCCTCCCCTCAACAACGAGAAAATCCCTTCTATGAGGGTGCTGACGCAGGCAGAACTACTCCTTCTCCAAGAACGCCAGAAGATGAAATTAGAGCAAAGATGATGCAAAACCCACACTTCCAATATGGTTTAATGGAAGTCCAAGAACGGTGCCAAATTGTTTATGGTAACCGGAATGCTTTGAATACACAACTTGCCAATATTCTCAGCAATCCGCAAGGAGGAGAAAAATTTTTATGGGATCTTGCAGCAGATCCTGAAAGCGCTGGTAAACTTGCGGGTCAAAAAGTCCTTGGCGTAAAAAGCTCAGCCCGCAGAGAAGCTGAAGAAGAATTTGGCGCCCTTTGTTCTAGTCTTGAAAAACATATAATCCTTGCGCAAAAGCTACACAAGAGTTTGACCCGTGAGCAGGAAAGAGGACGTGGACATGAACGAGGAGAACATCAAGAAGGTCATGAGCACGACCATCACCGTCATCATCATCATCGCTCTCACTCACACGAAAGAGGACAACATTCTCCTGAACAGACGCGAGGCAGACAGAGCCCTGAACATAGCAAAGTAGGAATGGCTTTTGCTATGTAATCCTGCATGATGTAACAACACATAAATTTTTGCCTTTTAATGAATTTTCTTGGCGCAGTTGCAACAAAGCGATTGCGCCCAAAGGCTGTTATGGAATGTTACAAAAAATTGTCAAAAAAGAGCGCATAATTTTTATTAACCTATTGATAAAATTTCACAAAAAAACTGTATTAAAGACATAAATGTCGATTAGCCTCATCTATGAATAGCGCATCTTCGGAAGCCATTACCGTAAAACAAAGGTAAGGCATGCACCAAAGAAATTTTCTCAGGTTTAAAAAACTAAAAGGAAATATTTCATGAAGAAAAAACCTTTCCCCTCGACCCCCGTAAGTGAATTAGTAAAACACTTTGAGAATCTAAGAACTTCTAACCAAAGAGCTTCTACTCCCGAACCTGTCTATGCAAAGGTTAATAAACGACCAAAACAGAGCCTCCAAAGCCCACCAGAAACTATCTATGCTCCCCCAAACCCACCAGAAACTGCCCATGGTGCCGTTGGTGAGGAGATACATGGGGAGAGATCTCCTCAAAAACTCGCATCCCCCTATATGGTAACGAATTTTCAGGATCTAGGGGAGAGCCAAGACTCTCAACAACTAGAAAATCCACTCTACGAACCTATGGGTGCAGTAGGTAGACCATCTCCCCAAGAATCAGTTACACATCTCTATGAGGAAATTGGCGAGGGAGCACATGGAGAGAGGTCTCCCTCAAGCCCTATAAACCCCTATACAGTAACTTATCAACAGGATCTAGGGGAGAGCCAAGACTCTCAACAACTAGAAAATCCACTCTACGAACCTATAGGCGCAGTAAGTAGACCATCTCCCCAAGAATCAGATACACATCTCTATGAGGAAATTGGCGAGGGAGCACATGGAGAGAGGTCTCCCTCAAGCCCTATAAACCCCTATACAGTAACTTATCAACAGGATCTAGGGGAGAGCCAAGACTCTCAACAACTAGAAAATCCACTCTACGAACCTATGGGTGCAGTAGGTAGACCATCTCCCGAAGAATCAGTTACACATCTCTATGAGGAAATTGGCGAGGGAGCACATGGAGAGAGGTCTCCCTCAAGCCCTATAAACCCCTATACAGTAACTTATCAACAGGATCTAGGGGAGAGCCAAGACTCTCAACAACTAGAAAATCCACTCTACGAACCTATAGGCGCAGTAAGTGGACGATCTCCCCAAGAATCAGATACACATCTCTATGAGGAAATTGGCGAAGAAGCGCAGAGAAGACGCTTCTCACGGCCGCCAGAAGAAACCGTCTATGCACCCCAAATCCCACTAGAAACTGCCCAAGGACTCGTACCCCCCTATAGAGTAAGTAATCCGCTAAGAAGAGATCCAGACTTTCAACCGCAAAATAGTTCACTCGAACAAGCTATGGGTGAAGGCGCCGTCGGTGGACAAAACCCTCAACGCTTAGAAAATCCCCTCTATGAGAGTTCTGACTCAAGGAGACCCCCACTTCCTCCAAGAACGCCGCAAGATCAGATTAAGGAAAAGATGGTAAAAGATCCAAACTTGCAACGTAGTGTGTTGCAAATCCAAGAACTGTGCCAAACTGTTTATGGTAACCATCGTGCTTTAAATCAACAACTTTCTGATATTCTCAACGATCCTCAAGGAGGAAACCAAGTCCTGTGGGAGCTTTTAGAAAATCCTAAAGGCCCTGGTAAGCTTGCAGGTCAAAAATTCTTAGGCATAAAAAGCCCAGATCGCAAAGCAGCTGTAAAAGCCTTTGGTCCTCTTTGTAATACTCTTGAAGAACATATAGAAACTGTACAAACACTACATCGCCATCTTTCCCGTGAGCAGGAAAGAGGGCGTAGACATGAGCGAGGAGAACATCAAGACGGGCAAGAACACAGCCATCGCCATCGTCATCATCGCTCTCACTCATATGAGAGAGGACAAGAGCCTCCAGAGCAGCAAACGCGAGGCAGACAGAGTTCTGAACATACAGGAGAAATGGCTTTTGCCATGTAAGTCTGCATGATGTAACAACACATAAATTTTTTGCCTTTTAATGAATTTTCTTGGCGCAGTTGCAACAAAGCGATTGCGCTCAAAAGTTGTTATGGAATATTACAAAAAATTGTCAAAAAAAAGCGCATAATTTTTATATAAATTATTGATAAACTTTCACAAAAAAACTGTATTAAAGACATAAATTTCGATTACAAAGGCGATGAATAACGTAAGTCTTTGGAGGCCATTCCCAATTGATATCTTCTCCCATTGATATCTTCCTTTGTATAAAAACTATAACACATGAAACGTGGAGAGTGCACCAAAGAAGTTTTCTCAGAATTAAAAGGAAACATGCATGAAGAAACATCAATCCTTTCTCTCTCCCTCAATATTAAAACTCATAGAGCTCTATGACCAAGCTGCCGCAGAAGTAGCAAACCAACAAAGCCCCTCTACACAATCTGTTCAACACAACCAAGAGCCGTCTCATCACTCGAGAGGAAAAGGGCAAAAACAATCAAACCCGACAATTCTAGATGGTCTCGTCTACAAAACGGTTGTTTCGAGTCTCGCAGACCCTCTAAACAAATATACCGACAAAATGCCAAGTCAGCAAACCACATATACGGAAGTTATTCTAAAAAGCAATCTCTCTTCTATAGCAGAAGAAGATGAGCAGAAACAACCCGTTGCAAGAGAAGAACAAATACCCACAACAACAGCACCTTTATCAAGAACAAGACTGGCTCTCTCTGAAGAGCAAATTATAGCACTCTTGCAACACAACCGATTGATACACGACTATCAAGAGGAAATTCAAACTCTTTGTCAAAAAGTATATGGCAATCAACGGGCGTTGCAAAAACAATTAGAGCAAATTAAAAAAGATCCTTCTACTGGAGAAAACTTATCCACGCACATAAAAGAACATCCTGAAGGGATTCATAAATTTGCCGGTAAGAAAATGCTTGGCATAAAAAGTAGTGCACGCAGACACGCAAATAACAATTTTCCTACCCTTTGTGGCTTGGTTGATTCTTACGTAGCAGCTGTAAAAATTACAAGAGAAGACTTGGTTATGACCCCAGAAGCAGCACTTCTGTACTATGAACACTCACTAGGCAAGGAAACTGTAAACAGAATCTTACAAAGTTCGCATTCTTCTGAAAGATCATCCCCCTCCCTGTTAAATGATGATCTTTCTGAAAGAGCACAACAACACCCCATGGTTAAAAGACATCATGCACAAATCCAATATTGGTGTAAGGTTGTTTTTGGCAACTCTGAGCTTTTACAACAACAAACCAGAGAGCTATTTGAAAATCCCGCTCTGGTAGAAGAGCACACATGGCGACTTGCGGAAGCTCCACAGTCTGTTAGTAGCTATGCTGGTGTTGGTGTTGGTAGCTTGAAAAATAAGGCACGAAGACATGCTGAAGCAGGTCTGTCACACTTAATAAGCGCCATGGGCAATTATGCACATACCGTACAGCGTGTAAGGGAAGAGCTTACACAAACCCAGCAACTGCAAACAACACAACAACATGGTGAAATATCTCAAATCTCACAGAGACAACAAGAATTTTCACGCTCTCCTAAACCGCTTGAAAACTTAGCAGCAACATCACGTGAAGAAACCGCTGGACCTTCTAGACATGTACCAGAACCAGCGAAAGATGTGCGACCGCGTAGAACAACATCATCCAAAGCGATGGCTTTTGCTAGTTAATGATGCATCCCTGTGGGCTTTTCATTTTGTTTCTTGGTGCATTCTCCACAAAGGCGTTTGTGTCCAAAAAGCTCGTACGGTTTTATCAAAATGTTCTCAACGATCATCCTAACTGATTGAAAATAAATATCAATCATCAACCCCATAAACCACGCAAAGCCTTTTGAAATCATTCAATTGGGCACCCCCTAAAAACGAAAGGTGAAGAATGCACCAACAATATTTTCAAAATAAATATTGAGACAACTTGAAAGGAAACTTGCATGAAAAAAAACAAACTCTCCCCTTCCGTAGCACGCATAGTAGAAGAATTTGAAAAACTCCAAGAACAATCTACAGCAACACCAACGCCCCCTGTCCGAAATACCCAAAAACCACCCCTTGCCAAACGTCCAGAACACCTTTCTCATGCAAGCGTGACTCCAACCCAAACTTCTCACACAAGCGAGAATCTACAAAGCCACACAACATCACAAGAAAGCACAACCACACAGGGAAGAACTGCTCCACCAAGACCACCGCGTGCAAAGGAAAGACAACAAAACAACCCGACACCACAAGAAAGAACAACCACACAGGGAAGAACTGCTCCACCAAGACCACCGCGTGCAAGAGACAAAGAACTCCTCACAAAACAGATACCACAGGAAGAAAGCCTATATGCAACACCTACCTCTCAAACAACAGTACAGGGGCAAAGCCCCACACTAACACAAGACAGTGAGTCCATATACGCAAAGCTTGCGATAAAAACACCACCTTCCATAAGACATAGACAAAGACGGGACGCAATCACTGGACAAGAGCAAACCATATACGCAGCAATTACATCATCAGGCGTGACCATCCCTCTCACGAAAGAGGAAATGTCCTTAAAAATTAAAAACAGTCCATTGGTCCAAGCTTGTAAAGACCAAATACAAGCTTTATCTCAAACTGTTTATGGCAACCCCAATATTTTTCAAAAAAAACTTGAAGATATTGAAAAAAATCCTATTCTTGGGGAAAGCCTTTCATGGCAAGTTGTCGCCAATCCTAAACTGGTTGGAAATCTTACTGGAAAAAAAGTTCTTGGTATAAAAAATAAAGCACGCAAAGAAGCTGAAGAGAATATTACCCCCTTATGTCTTGCCCTTGAAAATTATGCTGATACAGTAAAGAAGGTAAGAGAGAGCATTTTACATGGCCATAGGGCAGGACAAACACTCCGTAGATCGTCCCTAAACCTCAAGCAAATGGCTGAAGATCTACAAATGCCGCATAAAGCGAAACAAAAAACGGGCCCCCTTTCGCAGAAAGAAATGGCACGCAAGTTGCAAAGCAATTCAATGGTCCAATATTGTCACGCAGAAATCACCTATTGGTGCACCGTTGCTTATGGCGACCCAGATATTTTGCAGTATAGTCTTCAAGAACTTCACATAATTCCCGAAATCGCAGACAATCTTGCATGGCAAATAACCACACGCCCCACTTTCTTTGGTAAACTTGCTGGTTTGAATGTCTATGGCCTAAAGAACGAAGCACGCAAACAGGCTGAAAGTGCTCTTCCACGTCTAGGTGAAGCTATCGAAGGTTATGCAGAGGCTATAAAACACGCAAAAGAAACCATTTTACAAAGCCAAGGAGAACAACAAAAACATCATACACAATCTTTGCAGCAAGAGCAAAGCATGCAAAGACAGCAAAGCCTCTCAGAATCTCTGAGAACAGCTGTTGATGCCTCTGTAGAAGGCTCACAAGCTGTTCAACCCCACATGGTGACAACATCAAAACAACAAAGACAACAGAGCATGCCGTCTTCTTCACCAACACAAACAAAACGCCGTGCTCCACTTCCACCACAAGAGCAGAGCAGGCAAAGCCTCTCAACATCCCCTCAAACAACTGAACAATCGCCTACACACGAGCATCAAGAAACTCCTCAAGCCTCCACACAAACGCATTGGGAAAAGCTAGGTGCCAAACCACGCACGATGAGAGATTCTGAACAAAAAAGGCAAGAGAGTCCTTCGTCTCCTTCTTCAACACAAACAAAATGCCGTGCTCCACTTCCACCACAAGAGCAGAGCAGGCAAAGCCCCTCAACATCCCCTCAAACAGCTGTTGATGCCTCTGTAGAAGGCTCACAATCTGTTCAACCCCACATGGTGACAACATCAAAACAACAAAGACAACAGAGCATGCCGTCTCCTTCTTCAACACAAACAAAACGCCGTGCTCCACTTCCACCACAAGAGCAGAGCAGGCAAAGCCCCTCAACATCCCCTCAAACAGCTGAATACGCACCAACACGCGGGCATCAAACAACTGTTGAAACCTCTGTGCAAACAGAACAGAGCCCACAAGCTGTTCGACCACGCATGATGAAAACACCGCAAACGAAAAAAACTCCACCTCTCTCGCATAAAGAAATGGCCGAAAAAGTACAAAGCAATATTTCTGTTCAACGTGCTCTAACAGACGTCTATAATTGCTCTAATATTGTTTATGGTGACCCATTTATTTTTAAATATCATACTGAAGATATTCAAAAAATTCCTCTTTTGGGAGAAGGACTCTCATGGCAAGTAGCAAACTATCCTAAAATATTTGCTCCCCTTTCGGGAAGGAAAATGCTTGGTATAAAAAATGATGCACGCAAAAATGCTGAAGAAGCTATTCCTTCTCTATGCTCTGCTATTGATCATTATACAGAGACTGTAAAAAAAGTAAGAGAAGACATTGTAAAGGCGCATGAGGAACAACAAAAACTCCAAGAACACTCTCCACAACAAGAGAAAAGCAGGCAAAAACAGCAAAGCCTCTCAGAATCTCCTCAAACACCTGAACGCTCAGCAAGGGACAGGCATCAAGAGGCTTCTGAAAAATTTATGCAAGCAGAACAAAGTCTCCAAGCCGCTCGATCTCGGAAAACGGAATCCTCAAAAGCCATGACTTTAAGCGGCTAAACTTCATAATCTTTTGTTTTGAATCTCATCTCTTGGTGCAATCTTTGTAAAAGGATTGTGCCACGAAATATTGTAGAATAACATGGAAAAGAGCACTCAAAATATCCCCCCTCATTTACTTTTCACGGACAAAGAGAATTTCTCGATAATATTGCATAACACAAACATTGCACCAGCAACTCTAGGCATAAAGCAAAATCTTTTGCATAAAAAGAGAGTTTGTTCTTTCAGATAAAAAACACGATCGACAAGGTGGAGTGTGCGCAAAACAAACTTTCAAAATAGATATTTGTCTTGCGAAAGAATGAAAAAAATATCTATGAGAAACAACTAACCCCTTCTACACCCTGCGCGTGAAAAGAATTACAAAAACACCGCAAAACAATCAATACAGCCATCTCTCAGCAAATAAACAAACTTCTTTTACCCAGCGAGCAAGGTACTCAACAATCAATATAGCATGACCAACCCAGAAATATTGAAAAAACAATGTTCTCATAATGGAGAACAAGCAAAAGAACGGCAGTAAAATGTTCCACGGTGTAAAGCCAAGTGCGTAAAAACATAAAATTAAATGTTTGAGCGCTATCTCAAGCAAGCTCACAGTCATACCTCTTTCCTCCATCAATTAGCCCTGCTGTAGAAAGGAGAAAATGTAAACGAACATAGCTGTATAGAAAAGTGCATATTTAAAAGAGGAAGGATGAAAAATACTCAACAAATGAAAGGCAGTCTGTTTCTGCAAAGACAAAAACCATAGTTTTAAGTATCTTAAAGCAGTAAGATAAAACGCCATTGGATTGTATATTCATTGCGCTTGTTTTAACTCTTAAAATCCACAACCCCATTTCGAGGACGTCATCCGTGAATGGTATAACGATAAAACTATGGAGCACCACCATATTTACCCTTGTGAAGAAGTAAGCTGGCAGCATCATTTATATTTGCCAGCTCCCAATTTAGCATGAACCTTGCCTTAAGAGCCTTCATAAGAGACCTTTTTACCTCTATCTTCTATAGTTTTACTCACACACAAGCCCTGCTTTGAACATGCAAAAAGATGATTTTGCTTGATTGAACATGGTAAAGATTTATAATGAGAGAATGTTACGACATTCGGTGCTCTCATTTAATATGCAGAACAAAAAGTTATCATTATAAATCAATAGGTTACATAAGTATAGTAAAACAGCACTGTTCAATGATTCCAAACAGTCTATGAAGACTTCTCTTTTATAACGACAATGAATAATCATAATGACGCGCAAAATAATATGATTGCGTAGCGTACAACAAGTAAGCCATACACCGCACAAGTAAAAAATTCCATTGATCTTCTCCATTCTTTCACGCTCTTTTTCGCATGTTATATTACGTATATTTTTATATTAAGGAAAAAGAAACTTTGTTTTTTTATGTAGAGAATGAAAATATCACAAGAACAGGACAGCCTAAGACAAAGACAACCTAAAGAATATCAATGCACTCTTGTTGACAGAAGGACGAATACCGCCGTAAAACGCCTCAGAAATGTATTATTTTATTAACATGCTGATCAGATTTATGATCTAAAAGAATTTTTATTCATCAGCTCTTTTTCATAACAGACTCGATGTGTTTTTATGATCCTATTTAAAAAATTTGCAACTGTTGCTTCAGGAACCCTAATGAGCCGTATTTTTGGCTTTATCCGTGAAATGCTGATGGCAGCAGCATTGGGGACTGGTCCTGTTTCCGATGCGTTCAATGCGGCTTTTCGTTTTCCCAACACATTCCGTCGTTTTTTTGCTGAAGGTGCCTTTAATGCCGCTTTTGTTCCTCTTTTTGCTAAAAAAATCACCGAAGATGGTCAAGAGAGCGCATGCAAATTTGCTGAAGAAGTCTTTGGCGTTCTCTTTTCGCTGCTATTGCTTTTAACCATTGTCATGGAATTAAGTATGCCTTTTTTGGTAAGAACAATTATTGCGCCAGGTTTTGCAGAGGATAGCACCAAATTTAATGCCACCATTCATTTTACCGCAATCATGTTTCCCTATCTAACCTGCATGTCTTTAGCAGCCATGATGGGGGGCATGCTCAATGCCTTACGACGCTATTTTATTGCAGCTATTGCCCCTCTTTTTCTCAATCTTATTTTAATAAGCGTCCTCGCCTATGCTTGGATTTATCAGCTTGACGCTTGGCATATCGGCTTAAATCTTTCTTGGGGTGTTTTAGCAGCCGGCATTCTCCAACTCGCTTTAATTGCTGTTGCTTTGCGTCAAAGTGGCATGAAAATTCTCCTCCGCCGCCCTCATTTTAGTCCCAATGTGCGAAAACTGTTAACTCTAGCAATCCCTGCTGCTGTCACGGGAGGTATTACACAAATCAATCTGCTCATCAATACCAATATTGCTTCCAGTCAATCGGGTGCGGTATCCTCCCTAATGTATGCGGATCGTCTTTATCAATTGCCCCTAGGCGTGATAGCAATTGCCATTGCCACCGTTCTTTTACCAGAATTAACAAAAGCTCTACGCAGCAAAAAACACCAAGAAACGCACGATTTACAAAATCGCTCTATTGAATTAACCTTGTTGTTAACACTACCCGCAACCATTGCCTTTTTAGTACTCTCTACTCCCATTGTTAGTTTACTTTTTGAACGTGGACAATTTACCAGTGAATCCACCCAGCGTGTTGCACAATTGCTTGAGCTTTATGGGCTAGGACTCCCCGCTTTTGTCCTCATTAAAGTGTTTATCCCTAATTTCTTTGCCCATGAAGATACCAAAGCACCTATGATTTTCACCGGCGTTAGTGTTTTCATCAATATCAATCTTGCCTTAATACTATTCCCTTTCCTATCAGCACGCGGCATTGTTATTGCCGAAATTACCTCTGGCTGGGTCAACACCCTGTTGCTTTGTTGTGTGCTTATCGAACGCGGCTATTGGGAATATGATGCACAACTGATAAAACGCATTGCATGTCTGATGATTGTCACTGTTTTGAGTGCAGTGTCTCTTCATTATCTTATTAATATACTTGGTTTTTTATCTTACCCTTTATCCTCACAAGCATCCTTTTTCTTGCGTGCCAGCACTTTGATTGGGATCATGCTTGTCCTATTCGTGGTCTATATGGGGGCCTATTTTTTACTTGACACACGTTCTTTTTTTCTCACCCTGAAAAATTTCAAAAAACGCCTATGATATTTTATCTTGCTTTCAGAAAGATGCTTTGTCACAAACCATAAAACGAATAACTTTACAGAAGAGAAAGAACTCTCCTATGGATACTTTCACACCACTTGTCTTTTCCGGCGTCCAACCGAGTGGTCAGCTCCATCTTGGCAATTATCTTGGAGCCATCAAACATTGGGTTGAACTACAGGCGCCCTATCATTGCCTATATTGCGTTGTTGATATGCATGCGCTCACCGTCAATCCAGATCCACAGAGCTTACTTGAATCAACCAGAGCAGTCACAGCAGCCTTTTTAGCTGCCGGGATTGATCCTCAAAAACACATTATTTTCAACCAATCTCGGGTTTTTCAACATGCTGAACTTGCTTGGATTTTCAATTGTATTGCCCGCATTGGTTGGCTACAGCGCATGACACAATTTAAAGATAAAGCAGGAAAAGATCGTGAAAAAGCCTCTCTTGGGCTTTTTGCTTATCCAAGTCTCATGGCAGCCGATATTTTACTCTACCGTGCCACACATGTACCGGTGGGTGAAGATCAAAAACAGCATGTTGAACTCACGCGTGATATTGCACAAAAATTCAATAACGACTATGCTCAACGCATTGTCGAGTTGAATTTTGCCGTTCCAATACAAATAGGTGATGAAAAAAAACACGTTTTCTTCCCAATACCAGAAGCCCTGATAGGGGAAACAGCCATGCGCGTTATGTCGTTGCGCGATGGGACAAAGAAAATGTCAAAATCAGATCCTTCAGATTTTTCACGCATTAATTTAACCGATGATGCTGATCTTATTGCCAAAAAGATACGCAAAGCAAAAACGGATTCCGCCCCTCTTCCTGATAGCCTTGCTGACCTAGAAGGACGACCAGAAATTGATAATTTGCTTGGTATTTATGCTGCCTTTGCACAAGTCAGCAAGGAAAAGGCTCTTAAAGAATTTTCAGGACAACAATTTTCGCTTTTCAAAACAGCTTTAGCTGATCTTGCTGTTGATAAGCTTGCCCCCATAACAGCGGAGCTACGTAGATTGCATAAAGACAGCGCTTATATTGACTCTGTTTTGCAAGATGGTGCACAACGTGCCAGTGCTCTAGCAGAAAAAAATATGAAAAAAGTTCGTGAAATTGTTGGTTTTTTGCACAATACTTAAAGCAATAAAACAAACACATAAAAGAGAGAAAAAGCATGGTTTCTAAGCAAGAAGATCCCAAAAGAGATCATAAGAAGAAAATTCTGGTCATTATCGATGAAACTCCAGAATGTCGACGTGCTGTTTCTTTTGCCGCACATCATGCCAAGAATACCAAGAGAACATTGGTATTACTCTGTGTTGTTGACACTGTGGAATTTCAACATTTTTTAGGTGTCAATGATGTTATGCGAACAGAATCAACACAAAATGCCCATAAAATTTTGGGAGAAATTGCTGATGATATACGCACAACCCATGCTCTTAAAACAGAAACCATGATGCGTGAGGGTAAAACAATCGATGAAATTTCCAAACTGATTGATGAGGATAAAGAAATCGCGCTTATTGTTTTAGCAGCCAGTACACACACCGAAGGACCAGGACCACTTATCCAATTAATCGGCAACCGAGGAACAGCATTTTCAATTCCCGTCACCGTCATTCCGAGCAATCTTGCTGATGAAGATATTGAATCGATTGCCTAAAAAGACTATCTAGATAAAGTAATTTTCTCCATCCCTCACAACAAAAGGAGCGTATATGTTTATACAAACTGAAGCCACCCCCAATCCTGCAACATTGAAATTTTTGCCAGGTCGTGTGGTTCTTTCTGAGGGTGTATTAGAATTTCGTGATCGTGAAGAAGCCGATAAAAATTCGCCTTTAGCTGCTAAACTGTTTAACATTCCCAATGTCAATGGTGTTTTTTTAGGCTATGATTTTATCACTGTGAGTAAAAAAGAGGGCGAATGGCAACACCTCAAACCGGTCATTTTAGGCACCATTATGGAACATTTTCTCTCTGGTGACCCAGTTATCGCCAGCAACGCAGCAACGCAAGCACACTCCCATGCTCTTAATGAAGAATTTTATGATGAAAAAGACGCTGATATCGTCTTAACAATTAAAGAACTTCTTGAAACGCGTATTCGCCCAGCCGTTGCCAATGATGGTGGAGATATTACTTTTCGTGGCTTTGAAAACGGTATTGTTTACCTCAATATGCGTGGCTCCTGCGCCGGATGTCCCTCTTCAACAGCAACACTAAAACATGGTATTGAAAATCTTTTACGTCATTTTATTCCAGAGGTTTTAGGCGTTGAAGCCATGCCGCAATAAAAACAAACATAATAACGAGAATATTATTCCCTTGAAATCTCCCTAAAAACCAAATTGGCAGGCGAGCACATAACAGCCTCTCCCCTTTAAAAACACCATAAGTGTACTTTCTCGATGAGAGTTCTATCATGCAGGTAATATCGCTACGGTAGCTTGATTTATAAAGATAAATCATCGTTTTCAGTTAAATTAAAAGCCGCACATATTGCAAATTTCTTACATTTCAAGCTCTCTTGAGAGAACAGCAATCAAGCATGTGCTGGCTTGTTCATAAACTGGCTTGGGGTATGGGTAAAAAACTTTAAGAAAACAAGAAAAATACCTAGAGTATTGTCTCAAATGCCAAAAGCTTTTACAATCATTTTGAGCAGGTAGGCATTTTAAACTGGTCGCGAGAATGCAAATACCAGTGTGATACTCTCACAGTGAAAACCACCACAAAACACTAAAGTCTATTTTTTAAAAGCGCATATTTTCTTCATCAGATACACCATTACCACTTGGTAAAGGTGGTGCAGATAAAGCATTGCAACAGTTCTTACTCTCAATCGATCACCAATTCTGGTATCCGTTCTAGCATATGCACTGTAAAAATGTTTTACAAACCATATAGTTAAATTTTTTTAACAAATTCGGACTTTAAGCCGATCTGACCAATTCCAGGAATCTTACAATCGATATTATGATCTCCCTCCACAAGGCGAATATTTTTTACCTTTGTACCACTTTTGAGAACGGATGTTGCACCTTTGACTTTGAGGTCTTTCACCACCATAACACTATCCCCATTTGTCAAAATCTGACCATGGGCATCATAAACGACATCGCTAACAAGCTCTTCACTCTTTTGTGGCCACTCATGAGCACATTCAGGACAAACAAAATTGTCACCCTCTTCATAAGTGTAAAGACCACCACAGTGCGGACATTGAGGATATTGGTTCATAGATTCTCTCTTTTCTTCAAGAAAAATCATTTCTTTCAGTGGTCATAGAACAATCCGTATTCATTGTCTATTGTCTCACGAAAAACAACTCTTTTTTTTCCCATTTGATCTGTTCCCCTCGTGATAAGTAAGCGCTTGATATCACTGCCCTACAGGGTGATATTTCACAGACTCCGCAGATAAACTCAGCCTTTAGTACTTACCCCCCATGCTTTAACAAAACATCATATGGATAAACGTTATATACTCTCTAGGATGGAATTTTATGACATAACTAGATAACAAAGCCTAGCATTTGAAAGTGTTCATAACAGGTATTTTATGACTTATCATAAAGAGTTTTGGTGCAACACACCACTTTTTGCCAAGAATGCATAAGGGAATGGTTCATTGCTTCTCTCTTAAGAGAGCTTGAAATGAGGAGGATCTTAAGATATGCGGACGAGAGGAATTCAAATTGAAATAATAATTTATTTTTATGAATCAATACACTTTAGTGATGCCATTTGCATGATAAAACTCTCATCGAAAAAGAACAGCTATAGCGTTTATAGACGAGAGAGGAAGTGATGTTCTCGCTTACCGATTTGGTTTTTAGAAAAGATTTTCAGGAAATGTATTTTTATTATCCTGTTTGTTTGTATCAGTGTTTGATCAAAACTGGTTTTTATTGCGGCATAGCTTTAACACCTAAAACCTCTAGAATAAAATGGCGTAAAAGATTTTCAATACCATATTTCAGCGCCATAAGAGGCTTTCTCTTATAACCATGATTTCACAGCCGCCTGAGAAGGAAAAAAACAATCCGTTTGATTAACGCCGTTAAACACCTCGGAGGGGTTTTCTTGACCATTACAATCAAAGGTTGTCAGTCCTCTCAACAAATGCGACTGTGACAGCATGATTTTTGTGAGCGTATAGAACAACTTGAAAAGCATCCCGATCCTCATAAAACAAGCTCGTGTTCATTTTTATTGCCAATCTCCTAAAATTACTTTATGAATTAAAAGGTGTTTTGGTCGTATACGCAGCGACCAATAGGGCTCTAAAACCTGAAACCTAAACATGAATTTATCTCGCTTTGCGGGTATCTCGGAATTCCGGGAGGTTTTGTTATGTCCAAGTGCATACCAGCACTAAAAGCAAAATGCTGACTAGAGCTCAGTCTCCCGGAATATCAATGCGAGGGCGCTCGCAATCAGCGGGAGGGGGAAATGCAAAGTAAAAATCCTCATAACAATAAATTCATTGATCAATTCGTTGGCAAAAAAATTCGCTTCAGACGAAACATGCTGAAAATGTCTCAAAAACACTTAGGGCATGCTTTAGGAGTAAGCTTTCAGCAAATTCAAAAATATGAAAAAGGATTAAATCGTGTTGGAGCTGGGCAGTTAAAGGAAACTGCCGATATCTTAAATGTTCCCATTGCCTTTTTTTACGCTGATCTCTTCACACAACAACATACTC
>NZ_BAABJA010000009.1:0-59491 GCF_039543065.1 Bartonella pachyuromydis
CAAATCTTAAAACACCCTTTGAAAGGTCTTTGAAGACCCTTTGAGAACCACTTAAAAATCATGTGAAACAAAATAAATTGGTACAAAACCTAGTGTCAAAATATACAAAACCTGCTGGCAAGCTACAGCTACAACTACAACAACCAAATTTGGCTGGGGAACTTGGATTCGAACCAAGATTGACGGAGTCAGAGTCCGTTGTTCTACCATTAAACTATTCCCCAATAGTGAGTGTCGCCACTTTTAGCAGATTTTAGTGTGCAGGCAAGGACAAAAAAGAATCTTTAATAACCCTGAATAAGTAAGAGAGATTTATCGATAATAAAAAGCAATAGGAATGTTATTTATTGTTTCAATCTGAATATCTATGTCATAAATCTCTTTAAGAATTTCTGATTTCATAATTTCTTGTGGTGTTCCACAATAGGCTGCTTTTCCATTTTTAAGAGCAACAATCATATCTGAATAAGATGATGCAAAATTAATGTCATGCATGACAATGAGAATGGTTTTTTGGAGTTCATCAGCTGTACGGCGTAACTGCTTCATCATAGAAACAGCATGCTTCATATCCAGATTGTTCAAGGGTTCATCTAACAGGAGATAATCAGTGTCTTGACAGATGACCATCGCAATAAAAGCACGTTGACGCTGTCCTCCAGAAAGCTCATCTAAAAAACAGTCTTTTAGGTCTTGTAAACCAAGATAGCGAAGTGCACTCTCAATAAACTGTTTATCTTTCTTATTATACCAGCCTTTTGAGTATGGGTAGCGTCCAAAACTGACTAAATCATATACGGTAAGACGAAAGGATAAAGGATTATCTTGACGCAGGATTGAGAGTTTTTGAGCTAAAATATCGTGGGGCATTTTATCGATATCACAGCCGTCGATATGAATTGTACCGTTATTGCGTGGTAAAAGGCGCCTTATCAGCGTCAAAAGCGTTGACTTTCCAGAACCATTTGGACCGATGAGAGAAATAATTCCTCCTTTGGGGAGATGAAGGCACAAATCGTCGATAATCAACCTTGCGTCATAAGATTTGGAAAGATGATTGATTTCAATCATTTTAGTTTTCCCTTCATCAGTAAGGTTAAGAAGACAACACCGCCACAAAATTCAATAATAAAACTTAAACGCCCTGCCATATGAAAAATTTGTTCTAAAATAAACTGTCCACCAACCAGACAAATAATCGCCAATAATATCGCAATCGGGGTAACGACATTGTGTTTTACCTGAGGGGAGAGTTCATAAGCAAGATTAGCAACTAACAGACCCAAAAAAGTGACGGGTCCTACCAGCGTTGTGGAAATGGATACGAGAATAGAAACAAAAATGAGAATAGCTGTAACGTTTTTGCGATAATCCACGCCAAGATTGAGTGCATTTTCGCGTCCCAAGGCAAGTACATCAAGCAGGTGGCGTGAACGCCAACCAATCAGACTTACCACAAGGACAATAACGGTAGCAAAGCTGATTAATGAGGTATTAAATTTATTAAAATTTGCAAACATAATATCCGTTAAATTCATCATTTGGTCCGGATTAAGTTGCAATTGCATGAACATGCGCAAACTGAAAAAAAAGCCACCTAGAATAACACCAATTAAGAGTGTTAGATGAAGCCCTTTTAGATTCCCTGAAAATAACCAACGGAAAAGGCTTATGGAAAAGAGAATGAGAATGAAAGTTTCAAAAATCAACTGTCCTTCTTCGTTTAAAAAGGGCAAAGAAAGAGAACCTAAAAAATAAATCGTGGTGGTTTTTATTAGAATATAAAGCTGATCAAATCCCATAATTGAAGGAGTCAGTAGACGGTTATTAACAATTGTTTGAAATAAAATAGTAGAAACGGTAATTGTATAGGCAATGAGAAGGAGAGAGATCAGTTTTGTAAGTCGGAACGACCATGTATAGATGTTTATATTCCACGTCATATAAAGACACGTTACGGTGCACGCCATCAGAATAAGCGTTGAGAGTATGAGGGTTGTTTTTTTCTTTTTATCCAAGACGCTTTCTCCAGCGTAGCAGCAGTATAATAAAAATAAAACTACCGATAACGCCCATCATAGTACTGATGGGAATCTCTAAGGAGGGATGAATTATACGCCCTAAAAGGTCACAGATTAAAACCAATCCTGCACCGCTGATTGCTACCCAAGGAGCGGTATGGCGCATATTATCGCCCATGAAATTTGAAACAAGATTTGGAATAATCAATCCAACGAAAGGAATTCGCCCCACTGTGCAGACAATAACAGCAGTAATTGATGCAACAATAAAGAGACCAAAAAACATAACAGCACGATAATTCAGTCCAAGATTATTAGTTAAGTCCTCTCCAAGACCAGCAACGGTAAAGCGGTCGGCCGTGAAATAGGCAAGGGTACAGAGGGGAAGAGAGAACCATAAAAGTTCATATTTTCCCTCAAGAATCATTGCAAAACTACCAAATAAATAACCTTGAAGAGAGGGAAGCAACATTTCGTAATCGGCAATGGTGTTGGTGAGGGAGCCGATGACATAGCCTAGCATAATTCCTATCAGTGGTACCATGAGAGCAGATTTGAAAGGAATTTGTCGCAATAAAAACATAAAAAACAGTGTACCGGTCATGGCAAAAATTGTCGCGACCATCATTTTTCCTAAAACAGGGATATCGGGCCAATAAATCATGACACAAAGAATGCCAAGGGAAGCCGATTCAACAGTTCCAGCAGTGGATGGTTCAACAAAGCGATTCCGTGCAAGAAGTTGCATAATCATGCCCGAGAGTGCAAGCGCTGCACCTGTTAAAAGTACTGCAATTGTACGAGGAAGACGCGTTTGCCAGAAAATAAGCCATGCATGCGGATCGCTTGACAAGAGGTGAGAAGGTGTTACATCAGAATAACCAACAAAAATGCTGAGAATAGACAGCAGAATAAGAATTATTATGATTATCCAATAATTTTTCACATTAAATCATTTTCCCAAAAACAAAGGCTGTGTATAACAGCCTTTGCTCTTAAATTTTATTGCGATAGTGCGCAAGTTATTTTACGCTCATTTGCTTTTTGTAAAAGCTTCATTGATTTGCTTTGCTGCCTCATTGAGCCCAGTTAGACCACCAGCTGCACGATACCAGCTCCAAGAGTCTAAATAAATAATCTGTTTTTGTTTGCCAGCGGTTGTACGATGAACAAGTTCATTGTCAAGCAATTGTGCTGCAGATTGTCCTTCCCGTCCAATTGCTGCATCCCGATCAATAACCAATAACCAGTCAGGATTGGTTTCAAGAATAAACTCAGGGGAAATGAGTTGTCCATGTTTTTGCACAGTGAGTTTATCGGTCGCAGGAGCAATTCCAAATGCGGAATGGAGAATATCAAAACGTGACTTTGGACCCAAAGCACTGATCTTACCACCAGAGGTCATAAGGACAAGAGCCGTACCTTTTCCTTTTGTATTCTTACGGACTTCTGCTAAATTCTCATTAAGCTTGGTAATTTCTTCTGCCGCTTCTTTTTCTTTGCCAAAAATTTTCCCAAGGATAGACACATTACGTTCAATATCACCAAGAGAATTTTCATTTCCTATGGTTAGATCAATGGTTGGAGCGATTTTGGATAAATCTTTATATTTGGCTTGGGTTCTCGAAGAAATAATAATCAAATCAGGTTGAAGAGTAGCAATTTTTTCATAATCAGGTTCAAAAAGGGTGCCAATTTTTTCATATTTTTCATCATTAAATTGCTGCAAATATGAAGGTTTTTTTCCTTCAGGAATACCTATAATAGCTTTGATACCTAGGCGATTCATATTATCCAGCGAGGCAATATCAAATACAATAACCTTTTTGGGAGAGCTGGGAACAGAAGTTGAGCCTGAAACATGATCAATCGTTATGTTTGCATTAGCACTTATACCTGCCCATGCAAATGTTGCAAAACTCATTGCAACGATCAAAATAGAAATTACCCATTTCAGATATTTTATCATCGTCATTTTATCCTTTATTTTATAATTACAAGGGTTTACGCACTTAAAAACTTAACTTGGGCATTTTTATGTATAAAATTATGCACAAATTGGCACTCTAATAAGATGCACTATGTTGTAAAGTAGACTAATGTATGTTACAGAACGTGCACTTACCTTATTTTCACTTAATTCTAGTGCTTTTGCAAGTTATATTTAGAAAGTTTGACATATGATCAATGTATTTAAAAATCGTACGCGTTTGTACGCACTGACAACGAGTGCTCTCTTCTTTCTACAAGGTGCAGGTGTTTCTAATGCTGGGTGGGGTAGCTTCACGCAGGTATTAACATCATACCTTGGATTATCGTCTGATGCTTCTACATCTCAGGAAAATGGATCTGGAGTGGGAATGCCTAGAGTAGAGGCTCAGAGAGGAGATGCTCCTTCTGAAGGTTTACCTAGTAAGTCTGTATCTGGGGAAGGAGAAAGAGGTAACGTAGAATCTCGAACGGGGAAAGTTCCTGCTGGAACTTCACATGTATTGAAGCAGGAGTATAAGTGTGATCCTAAGAATTATACTAGCCAAGATTCTGTTTATTGTAGTGATAATAAAATACATACTATGAAAATGGCTATTATCGAAGTAAAAGAATTTGGTGATAATGCTGTGTTTGCGAGAGGAAATGCAAAATTAAATTCGAGTCATAATAAATTACTTGTTTCTGACGATACAGTAAATGAACCAGCAGATAAAGGGACAACGTTGGAATTAACTGACGTATCTCTCCGTGGTAAGATACCTGCTGATATATCTAAAGTGAAAATGTTGGGTATTTCAGGTGAGAATGTTCCAAACGGGAGTGTTCCAAACGGGAGTGTTCCAAGCGGGAGTGTTCCAAGCGGGAGTGTTCCAAGCGGAGTGGGGCCGATGGTGACTACAGTGGATGCAAGTGTTATAGAGATGCCTCCTGATGTGACACAAATGGAGGTGTTGAGTGTTTCGGGTGCTATAGGTGGGGTAGGTTGGGCGGTTACTACAAACGAACAGGGTTTTGGGAGTGGTGTATTGGCAACGATGGGTGCGAATGTTATTTTGAGAGATTCAAATATTCGAGATTTTATTGTTGGGTTGGAAGCGACAGGTGGGGCGCATATTAAAATGGTAAGAGGCTCTATTAGAGGAACTAATGTGGGTGCTCTAGCTGATTTAAACTCGTCTATTTATTTATTAAACACAAATATCTATGTGGAAGGTAATAAACTTCCTCTGAATCCAGTTGGATTGCAGAGTTTTGGTTCATCCGGAATAATGATGAGAGGTGGATCTGTTACCTTTGAAAAGGGGGGGATAGGAGTTTGGGTAGAAGATAATGGAGCTGTACGTTTAGAAAATGTTAAGATTAAGATTGCTGAAAAAAGAAAAAATGAAAAGAGAATCAATAAAAGAAATGCTGAAACTCAAAAAGATGGAAGATTAACGCAGGAGTTAGAACCTAGTAGTACTATCTTCTTAGTAAGAAATGGTTTTGTTTCCGTTGATAACACAAATTTTGATGTTTCCAATGCAGTTGCTTTGTGGGTTAATGAACATCCTAGAGCTAGTGGATATTCTGGAGCTGTTCTTGATAATAATTCTTTACGCTCGGGTACTGGTACTAGATCTGCAAATATTAAAGCGGGTGCTCATATCAAATCGTCAAAAATCAAAGTAGATGGTATGGGGGCTTATGGCATATATTTTCAAAAGACAATAGATCAGTTACAAGATGATGCAACTAGAGTTAGACGATCTGTAACAAGTCCAGAATCTTTAAGGAGGACAGAAAAGCCTTTGCATTTAGTTCTTTTAGATAATTCGGCTCTCAGGGTGCCGCAAGGTGTGGCCATTTATGGTGAGGGTTTGAGAGGTTCCGTTATTGTAAGAGATGATTCAACTCTTTCAGGTGGTTTGCTATTAAATGCTGAAGCTGGTTCCGATTTGTCTGTTTTTGTTGATGACTCTGTAATCATGGGGCCTGCTCGCATTGATAAAAAATCTCACGCTAATTTTGTTTTATCTAGGACGTCCGAGTGGTATGTGACAGAGAATTTATATAAAGGTCTGAAAAGTTTAGGTGGGAGTTGTGTGGATTCATGTATCTCTTCTATGAACCTTGTAAATAGTAGTATTAGATTTGTTACTTCAAATAGCGATAATGGTACTAAGTATCGGACCCTTCTCATTGGAAATGAACGAAATAGGGAAACTCCAAAAGGTACGGTTTACAATGCTTATGGTAATTCCAATATTTACTTCAATGTAAATCTCGCAGCAAAAAATGCTGGGAATGTTCAAAAATCTGATAGACTTTTAATTAATGGTCATGTGGCAGGAAAGACTATAGTACACGTGCAAAGCCAAGGTACGGTACAGATCGCTAATAATGGATCTAAGACAAAACCTGCCAGTTTTACACTTATTCAAATTTTGGGAGAGGCAACGCATGAATCTTTTGCTTTAGAAGGCAGTTATATCACCCTAGGAGGTTCTCCTTATAAGTATGTCTTGTCTCCTTATAAATACCACTTTAAGGATACTATCGAAGATGTTAGTCTAAAAAAGGCTATAGGAAAGCAGCTTTTTGATGAGAATTTGTTGACGGATGCGAAAAAGGGTTTTTGGGAGTTTCGTTTGGAAGAAAAAAGAGAGGGAGCAGTTGTAAATTCACCTAGTGCGCCTAGAATGGATTCTAGCTCTTCTTCTGTTGGACCTAAAGGTTCTGGATCTTCGGAGACTTCTATTGTTTTGTCGGGCAATGGGAATGAGTCTGATGATGTAGGTTACGATATAGTAGATTCTTCTACTCCTGCTGTTCCACTTGATAGTTCTGGAATTGTGACGCTTCCTAAAGCTTCTGCGCCTGTAACGCCTTCTCGAGACGGTTCACTTTTGAGATCTGAATCTGTTGAAGAGTCTTCAGGCATATCTTCTGATGATTTAAGTGAACTTGGGACGTCTATATTACCTGTTCAATCTTCTGCATCTGCTGTTAATGCTGAAACTAGTGCTGAAGTTGGTGAAGAGCAGATAGGTGAACGTGAGGGGAGTGAATCCGTGACGCTTCCTGTTCCTACGTCTTCTGAGGGGGCTACATCGGAAGTTCCTGTTCGGAGTGATACCGTCGTGAGATCTGGATCCTCTGAAGATCCGACATTTGCACCTACTGTACCTCCTGTGCTGTCTAGTAGTTCTTCGGTTACTGAACTTAGAAAATCTGAAATATCTGGGGGTATAGTGCATACTTTTCCATTTAGTAGTTCAATATCTAGAGATCCGGCACCTCTAAATTCAGCTGCTTCAAATGATGATAATACTATTTCTGCGGCAGTAGAGCTTGATATCTCTACATTGCCTAAAACTTCTACACTTCAAAATTCAGTTACTTTAGCTAATGTAAATACTGTTACTACGTCAGCTGTTTCTAATGCATCTTTAGCTAATGCAAATACTGTTACAGCGTCGACGGTTTCTGCTGCAGCTAATGCAAATACTATTACTGTGCCAGATGTTCCTAATGCACTTGAGAAAGGGATAGTTGTAAAGGAGGAGAAATCTGTAGGCCGTATTCTTGCTTCTTCTGGCAAAGCTCAAACATTTGAGGTTAGTGAGTCTACTATTTCTTCTAATCCAGTATCTACAAAATCACAAACACCTAACGTTGTATCGACGGGAGCATTTGTCAATAAAGTTGGGCAAGGAAATGTTTCTTCTCAGTGTGATAGTGGGCAAGGTAATGGAACGGGAAAACAGCAAATTGCTTATTTATGCAGTGATGGTAAATCGCATAAGATGGAAAGAGTTACACTAACGGCAAGTGCGCAAACTCAGCATCCTATGCATGCAAAAAGTCAGAATACGATTGTTACATTAGAAGCTGCCACTATTATTGGTTCGGCGGCTAATGTTGATATTACTAAAACACCACTTGTGAGTACTGTGCTTGCAGAAAATGGTGCAGAGGTTGTTTTAGATAAAAAATCAACAGTTAAAAATTCTTCGATTGGGCTTGAAGCGCAAAAAGGTGGAAAGGTTAAGATGAGTGGTGGAATAGTCAATGCCAGTTATGTAGGTGCTTTGGCAGGTTCTGGATCATCTGTTAATTTAAGTAATACGAAAATTCATGTGACGGGGGATTCGGCTGTTGCTGGTTTAGCTAGTCAGGCTGGTGAGATAATCATGAGCTCAGGGTCTATTGCGATGACAAATGGAGTGGCTGTGAGATCTGAATCGGGAGGGCGTATTAAATTAGACAATGTTGATATTACTGCAAAAAAAGGACAGAACAAATCAGGTGAGACGTTTGGACGTTCGGTTTTCCTAGTGACTAATAATGCCTCTGTTGAATTTACGAATGGAAATGTTACTACTGATTCCACCGGTTTGTGGATTAAAGGAAATGGTGATGTTGTTGAAGCTGGGGCTTCTAGGAGAAAGAGATCTTCTGATGTTCGTCCTTCTTCAAATCGTGCTAATATCGAAGCTTCTATTGTTAAAGTGGAAGGCGATGGTAGCTATGGTATATATTTTGATGGGACAAAACAAAAAGGAGGTCAGAAGCAGAATCAAAATAAGGTTTCTGAGAAAGCAAATGTTGTTAAACGCGATGCTGCATCCCAACAGGAGAGAATACCTCTACACTTGACAGGAACAATTTCATTGAAGAAAACTAAGTTTGAAGTTGTAAATGGTATAGCTATTTATGGTAATAGTTCTAATGGTCAGATTTCATTAGAAAAAGAAACGGTTCTTGCGGGTGATTTGCTGCTGAGCGTTGAGAATAATTCCAATATACTTGCTTCGCTTGATAACTCTGTTGTTGTAGGCGGTGCGCGCGTTGAGAAAGATTCTTATGCAAGATTAGATTTGACCAATAAATCATCGTGGATTCTTAAAAGAAGTGCGCGTAATATTGCTGAATTGGATTCAGGATGTGTGGATTCATGTGTTTCCTCTGTAAGTCTTGCAAATAGTAGTTTGAGGTTTGTAACTCCGAAATCTGAAGAGAAATATCAGACACTTCGCATTGGAGAAGGTAGCGGTATTGTCTACAGAGCAGAAGGTGATGCTTCGATTCATCTCAATGCACATTTAAGTCCTAATGATCCAAGAGATGAGCAAGTAACCGATCGGCTTGTCATTCATGGTGATGTTTTTGGGAAAACAATAGTACATGTGAAAGGTGTTTCGGAAGATATAGCGGATAAGGAACATGCTAAGAATCCTCATAGTGTTTCAATTATTCAGGTTTATGGAACAGCAGCAAAAGATTCTTTCCAATTAGATGGTAAGTATGTTGCACTGCAGAATTCACCTTACAAATACACTCTTCGTTCTTACAGTCCAGAAGAGACTGCAAGACAGGATCATGTTCAGCAGAAATTTATCAAGGATGATGGGAAGTTTTGGAATTTCCGTTTAGAAAATCAGTATGTTAAGCCTACTGTTTCTATGGTTGGATCTGCTCTTCCTGAACAATTTGTTAGGTCTGTTGTGCCACAAGTTCCGACTTATCTTCTCTTGCCAAATAGTGTATTCCACGCCGGCTTGATAGATATCAACAGTCAAAGCAAGCAGTTGGAGATATTACGGGCTACAGCTAATGGAATGGGAGAGGTTCGTGAAAATCCTGCTTTATATTTGCGTGGATATGGTGGAAGTTACCATTACACTTCAAATTTATCTGCACTTGAATATGGTTACAAAGGAGATCTTAACTATAATGGTGTAGAAGCGGGTATTTTGTTACAAACAATTGAAAGTACTGACAATGCTCTATCCTTTGGAGTTCTGGGATCTTATGGAAAACTTTCCCTACAACCTGTGGATGTTGAACAAAGCCAAGAAAGTGCGTTTGATAAATGGACTGCTACAGCATATGGTAGCATGCAGCATGAATCCGGTTTCTATGTAGATGGTCTTTTATCCTATGGTCTGCTCAAAGGTGATGTTTTCACTCTTGCACGGGGTAAGACAGCAACATTGAAGGGGCATCCTTTAAGTGTTTCCTTGGCAGGTGGTCAGACAATTGCAACGGGATATGAAGGTTTTGTCGTTGATCCGCAAGTTCAGGTTGTTTATCAACATCTTCAGTTTGAGAAGGCTCGTGATATTGATAATTTTGACATTGAAATGGGCAAGCTTGATCAGTGGATAGCACGTGTTGGTGGACGTTTGATAAAAACACCTAGAGGACCTGAAGGAGCTAATAATATTTCTTTCTACAGTAAGCTTTATCTTGTACATGGTTTTGAAGGAAAGAAATCTGTGCAGTTTAAAGATGCTTTCCAATTAGGTGCTTTGGGCTCTTCCTTAGAAGCTGGATTAGGCTTTAATGCTAAATTGTCTTCAGCGTTTTCTCTTCATGGTGACGTTTCTTATCAACATAAGCTCAATAAAGCTGGTTTTTCTGGAACAAGTTTTTCCGGAGGAGTACGTTATCAATTTTAACATAAGGTACGGTACGTACTTTTTAGAAAAGGCAGCACTCTGTGCTGCCTTTTTTCTTTGTAACAATATTTTGCGATCAAAAAATTTCTTTTGGGAATATGAATGCACAATATATTTTGTTTTTTGCATGAAAGCATTTTTATTATGCTCACATGAATTTTTATAAATTTTTTTGATAAGCATAATCCTGCTACTTATTCTTTAGGTACTTCTTTAATGGTGAATGCTTCCATTACTAGCATAACAATGGCTATGGGAGGCTTAGTGTTTATAATATGATATCTTAATTTCGTTTTATGCTGATCTGTTTAGCCACTATCATGTTTGATATTTGCTAAAGCTTGTTTTTTAGAATTCGTTTTTTACGAATTGGATCAATATTTTTTACGCATATATCTTTAATCATTTTTAAATAAACATCTTTTGATTGTAATTCTCATTAATTTGCACGCATTGATTTTATTTTTCTTTACACGAAATACAGAATGCATTATACACGTATAAATTGTACTGAATGGCAATTCTCGTACCGGTAGTTTTGCATTGCCTATAGAGCTTCCGCCAAGTTTGTTTTGATCATTCATTACACGGTTCAAATGAGCGGTCGATGCGTTCTTTTGGTTACACCTTTTCGTATTTTAAGGGGTGCAGAGGGATGTTTTTACGAATGCTTTTGTTTTCAATAAGAGGGGAAAAAAGGTTTCGAGGGAACTATGATTAAAATATTTAGAAATCGTATGTGTTTATATACTGTTACAACGGCTATTCTTTCTTTGCTACAAAATGGAGTAGTGGTTGGTGCAAATGCAGAAGAAATATATAATATCTGGGTTACTCCTACACAGCCTATTCCTGAGATTAAGATTATTCCTCTTTCTTCTGCTCCTGAGAGCGGTGTTATTTCTGTTTCCCCTAATACACGTTCTTCTCATTTACCTAGTACATCCACCGATTCTCTTACAAGAGAGATTTCGAGTGAATCTGGTGATGTTGAGCTTAATAGCACTTTGACTACAATAGCGCGAGCTAATGGCAATCTTAGCGGGAGAAATGGAACTCCTCTCTTTGGAGAAGAAGGTGACCGCGAATCCACTCGTGTTGGTTCTATTTCACTTAGTGGAAGTAATAGCTCTAAGCCTCTTAGCGGGATAGGCGGAGATGAGTATGGTAGTTATACTTACAAATATGACCGTGTTAAGGGAAAGATGACGCTATATAATGGTGCATATTATATATGCGATAATTGCGGAACGGATACAATTAAGGATAAATCTTATAAGTTTACGGGTAAAAATGTTGATGGTGTTGCATCTAATCGTGTTGCTATAACAGTAAAGAAAGCACCTGCGAAAGTAGAAGGGGAAAAGATAACTGTTGATAGTGAAGTTGCCGAAAAATCTTTTGCACGTGGTGTGACTGTGTCAGAAGGGGGAGAAATTACTTTGAAGAATTTTACTCTTAAGAATGCAGAGGTAGCTCTTCATGCTAGTAATGGGAGGATTGATATAGAAGGTGGAACTATTGGTGAGAGTACAACCGCTGTTCAAGCTATAGGGATGCCCACAAATATTACATTAAATGACGTAAAAATTAGCACGAATGGTGAAGATAAAAAAGCAAGTGTGTCTAGTTACGGTGGTTCAGAAGTTAATGTGAATGGTGGATCGCTTGAGTTCATGAATAGCCATGGGGTTTCTGCCACATCAGAGGCAGTAGTAAGTCTCAATGGTGTTAAGATTATTGGGAAAGGGAAAGAAAGAAATTCAAATAATCATGCGGCTGTGCATACGGATGTAGGTGGTCCCATCAATTTAAAAGATGCTACTATTAGTGTTACAAATATCCATGGCATATTGTTAGAAAATACTGTCAAGACTCCTAATTCAATTCCTTTACCTAAAGATTCTGAGTCTAATTTTACTGTGTCTGAGGTTAATGTTGAATCTTCTTCTATTACAGTAGAAGGTGATGGAGCTCATGGTCTATATTTTAAGGGAGGTAAGCCGTGGGAAAACATCGATGATCAAGAAAGTTTATTGAAGGAAGAACTCATTTCTAGAATGGAAGTTGTTACTTTAAGTAGGACAATGTTTTCAGTTTTAGGTGGTACAGCTCTTTATGGGACTGATGAAACAAATGGTGCTGTCAGTTTATTACAGAGTAGTCTTCATTCAGAGGGTTCATTGTTAAAGGCTGAGAATGGTGCTTCTATAATAGTTTTAGCAGACGCCTCTACTCTTGAAGGCCGTAGTGAAGTTGATGAGAGCTCTAATGCTGAACTTTATTTAAGCAATCAATCTACATGGGCTTTACAACAAAAGAAACAGGCAAATCAGCAGGAATCTGAGATTATACGTGCTTCATCTGTTTCACGTGTAAGCCTTATGAATGATAGTACTATTAAGTTTACAAACTCAAAGTCTGATAGCCATTATACTTATCATACACTTCGCATTGGAAATGGCATTGATGACGTTTATAAGGTACAGGATGGTGGGCATATTTATTTTAATACTTTCTTGGATGCAGGAGGTGATATTAACAAGCAACAGACGGACCGCCTTTTAATTTATGGTGATGTTTCTGGTATAACGACAGTTCATGTAAGCGCTGTTTCAGGAAGTCTAGGGGGGAATACAGGAAGTGGGGGAAATGATCAAGGGATCTCAATCATTCAGGTGTCTGGAGAAGCAACTCAAAACTCCTTTAAGTTAGATGGTGGTTATGTTACGCTGAGCGGTTTACCTTATCAGTATAAGCTTTATGGTTATGGTCCGACATCTGATTTGGGAAAAGCGAATCCTGATCAAAGATTAGTGAAAGGCTCAGGAGAGTTTTGGGATTTTCGTCTTGAAACTGGATATATGAAGCCTGAACCAGAGCCAATGCCTCCTGCGCCTCCAGAACCAGGGCCAGTTCCTCCTACACCTCCAGGACCTTCTCCAGTCCCTCCTAAACCAGAACCAGAGCCAAAGCCTCATCCTAAGGCTGTTGTACCACAAGTTCCAACTTATCTGCTTTTGCCAAATGCTCTGTTCCATACAGGTTTGATGAATATTACGCATACAAACAAGTGGTTAGAGTCTTTGCGCATTGTTTCTGGTGGAATGTTAGAAAGGCGTGAAAATCCTGCGTTCTTTGTGCGTGGTTATGGTGGTAATCACCGTTATAGGTCAAATCTTTCTCGGTTTGAATATGGTTATGGAGGAGAGCTTGATTATAATGCTGTTGATGCAGGTGTTTTGCTCCAAACATTTGAAAATACATATGGTACTTCTTCTTTTGGAGTTATAGGATCTTACCAAAGACTTTCTCTGCAGCCTCTTGATGTTGAACAGAGCCGAAAAAGTTCATTTGATAGATGGGCAGTTACGGCATATGGTGGTCTGCAGGGGGATACAGGATTTTATGCAGATGGCCTTTTGTCCTATGGTCTGTTTAAAGGAGATGTTCACACCCTTGCACGGGGTAAGACGGCAACATTAAAGGGAACATCTCTAAATGCTTCATTAACTTCTGGTAAAGCATTTGTAATAGGGGATGATGATTTTATTTTTGATCCACAAGTTCAGGTTGTTTATCAGCGTCTTCAATTTAATAAGGCGCATGATATAGATAATTTTGATATTGAAATGGGCACCCTTGATCAATGGGTTGCACGTATTGGTGGGCGTTTAACCAAGGTTCTTCCTGTTAGCGATGAGGCTCATGTTGTTTCTGTTTACGGTAAGCTTCATGTTGCGCACGGTTTTAGTAAGAAACAATTCGTGCAGTTTAAAGATACTTTCCAGTTAGGCGCGTTTGGCTCTTCATTAGAGACGGGATTGGGTTTTAACGCGCAATTGTCTCCCAAGTTTACACTTCATGGAGATCTGGCTTATCAGCATAAGCTGACTAAAGCAGGCTTTTCTGGAACCAGTTTTACTGGTGGATTGCGCTATAATTTCTAAGGTCAAGGTAGAGTACCTAGCCTTATGTAAAGGCAGCATATTATGCTGCCTTTTTCTTTGTTATAATCTTCTGTACTCTCAAAAGATCCTACCATTTTAATAGAACTGAAACAGTCATGATATGTTTGTTTTATGTGTGCGAAATTTGATGGGTTTTTGTGCTCAAAATTGCCAAGTTTTATGTTTCATAGCCATTCCCTATATTCGTTAATTCATTGTTTTGCCATTTGAATAAATAATACTGAATACGGAGTATGCTGTTATTTTAATTGCTTGTTTTGATGAGTTTATAAAATCATTTGCTGACATGTTACAAGGTGATTGGCCTATGAATAAATACCATTTTAGAAACGATTAAGAAGCTTTTTTAGCATTCTTCAATAAAAGATATTTAATTTTGCAAATAAAATGGTGTGTCACTTGTAAATCAATATCTAAACCTAATACAGCCGCATATTTAAGACAAAGATTAAGAAGATTTAGTGTTTTTTCAGCTGTTGCAATTGTTGCAGATTTTATATGCAAAATGGGAGCAAGAATATGACATATCTCTGTTTGTGTAATTTTTGAAATGGATATACAATCTGATTTGGGGAAAACATAAAGTTATAAAGACAAAAGCAGGTTTCTAGCCTTACCATCACCCTTCAATGCAACTTTATGCTTTTAAAAAGCATCTACCGCAATATCTTTAAATAATGGAAATTGCTTATTATCTCATGTTTTTGTTTCTCACATTATTTAATGGTGGCACATCTTTCATGAAGAATAAAACGCTATTGGATTGCATATTCACGCGCTTATTTTAAAGATACATTTCTCAAGCTAACCAAGCACATTTTACTATGGTATCCGTAAATGCTATAACGGTAAAGCTATTGAGCACCACCATTTTTATGCTTATGAAAGAGCAAGTTGGCACTATTATACTATTTCTCATTTTCAATGTTGCTACAGTTTTTAACACTTAAGACAGTTCATAAAGGGTGTTTTTAGTTCTTTCTTAGATAAGTTTACTGATACGGCGGCTTCGTCTTTGATGCGTGAGTGAATGATTTTCATTGATTTCAGTATGTACAGATTTGAAATGATAAAATTTTACGGTATTTGAGCGATCATTCAGTATAAAACCGCTAAACTATCTTTATAAATCAATATGATGATCCTTTTATTTCCCTCCATATAAAATTGGTAGTAGCCTATAGATCTATAGGTCTTTATAGGCAATGTTGTGAGATGTGATTTCGGCAATGAAAGATGTTTTTTTAAGAAAGGGCGTGAATAAAACGCGTAAACATGCCATTTTTGTGTGGGATGTGGTTTCATTAAAGAGAGCAATAAACAAAAGCGTGAAATAATATCCTCATTCTTTAAAAGATATTGCTGTA
Organism: Bartonella pachyuromydis; assembly: GCF_039543065.1. NCBI lineage: Bacteria > Pseudomonadati > Pseudomonadota > Alphaproteobacteria > Hyphomicrobiales > Bartonellaceae > Bartonella > Bartonella pachyuromydis. The sequence goes on from NZ_BAABJA010000009.1 coordinate 15,798, forward strand.
GATGCTTTTGAAGGCTGAAAAGCAAATTAAAAAGAGGCAATAAAGACGGAAATTGTTTTTTTCTTTACGTCTTCTATATTCGTAACGAGCTAAGATTATATTTATCTTATCAAGAGATAAACAAAATGGATATAGGCTATATTTTTCTCATTTGCTATACAAAAGCTGGTGCTTCTTACAGAGAACTAACCTATTTCGCATTTGTTTCAAAATCTGATTGGCTGGATTTTTAATATTGGTCTAAAGGCGGCATCTCAATCATGCATTTTATGAATTCAAACTAGCCAAAATCATTTTTTAGCCATTTCATGTTGTTTTCAGCTGTATTTTTATAAGTTTTTATAAAAATGACAAATTTATATCATAATTTTTTAATATTCTACTTTTCATTTACATAAAATACAAAATAAACTAATAAATTAAAAATATTTTTACAAAATGTATCAAATATTGTTTTGATGTAATTTAGCAAAATATAGGTCTTCTAATCGAATGGGGGGAATATGGTGGAATTATGGTCAAGATATTTAAAAATCATCTCTCTTTATGTGCTTTTACAACGGCGTGCCTTTTTTTTGTACATAAGGTTGATGCCGAGGTTCGAACCGCTGCCGTTTCTTCAGTGCAAGCGAATGCTTCCACTACTATTGTAGGACAAAACGGTAATAATGAATTTTCATGTGATTCAAGTGCTAATTTTTTTTGGTGTAATGGAGGGAGGCATGGTTCTCTTTCTCATAAAACTTATCAGAAAACCAAGGAGACCACTAAAGAAGCAGCTATAAGAGCGTCTGGAAAACATACATCCGGAAAACATACAATAATTAAAGGGACGGATATCACTATTAAAGATGCTGTAACTGCTGGTGAAGAGGACTTTTGGCAGTATGGTATCATAGCAGATGATTCAGGGGAAGTTATTATAGAAAAAGGAGCGATTGATCTTACAAAGGGTGTTGGAGTTCAAACAAAAGAAGAAGGACAAATCACTTTAAAGGATGTAACCATTACCAAAAAGGGTAGCCAAGCGGGCAGTGGAGGTTATCATAGTAAGAATTCAGCTTTTCAGATGTCTCAAAATGGTGGCTATATTCGTTTTGAAGATGGTGCAGCTACAGTTACAAGTGCTCATGGGGTTTCATTTCAAGGAGATATTGGGTACATTGATATGATGAATTCTACGGTTACTGTGGATGGGGGGGCGTCCTATGGCTTCCGTTTTTCTGAGGGAGTTTCTGAAAGTCAGAAGAAAAGTACCAGACCTTATGACAAAGAGAAACTTTATAGCTTTTTTGGGGAGGGAAAGTTATTTGGCGCTTTGCCAGAAACGGATTTGCCAAAGCGAGGAACTGTTCATTTATACAATACTACTTTTAATGTGCCAAAAAGTGTAGCGCTTTATAGTAGCAAATCTGGTGGTCTTATCAAACTTTTAGAAAAATCTGAAATTTCTGGGGATTTATTGTTAAAGGCTGAAAATGGTTCTTTCATAAAGGTTTCCGCTGATGCTTCTACGCTTAGAGGGGGTGTCCATCTTAATGGTGGTTCTTCAGCTGAATTTCGTTTGAGAGATAACTCAAAATGGATTTTATCGCGACCGAAAAATGTAAGTTTGCAAGATTCTCGCGCTATGGGTGTTTCATCGATTTCATTGATACATGTTATTGATAGTTCTATTGTTTTTGAACAACCAAAGAGTAGTATAGCTGCTGAGTATCAAACGCTTTGTGTTGGGAAAGGGGCCGGTCAGGTTTATAAGGCGCAAGGCAATGCACATCTTTATCTGAACACTTATCTCAATAGGGGGGGAATTCTTCAAAATCAAAAAACAGATCGTCTTTTAATCCATGGTGATGTTGAAGGAAGCATGATAGTACATGTACAAAGTGTTGCTGGAAGTCTAGGAGCAGGTACTGGAGAGTATGGAAATAACAAAGGTATTTCAATTATTCAGGTGTCTGGAAGCGCAAGTCAAAATTCTTTTAAATTGGACGGTGAGTATGTTGCGTTAGAGGGTTCACCTTATCAATATAGGCTTCGTGCTTATGGTCCAGGGTCTAAGTTAGGGATAGCAAATTCTTCTCAAAGGCTAGTTGAAGGGAGTGGAGACTTTTGGGATTTCCGCCTTGAAAATGGGTATGTTGATTTCCATTCTGGATCTAACTTGGCTCCTGGTTCTAGGTTTGTGCCCGGTTTTCATCCTGGATTTGGACCCAGTGCTGGTTCAGATTGGGAATATCATCCTGAGTTGATGGGAAGGGCTGTTGTTCCGCAAGTTCCAACCTATCTGCTCTTGCCAAATAGTGTGTTCCATGCCAGTTTGGTTGATATTAATAATCAAAACAAGCAGTTAGAGATACAGAGGAGTATGTCCAGTGGAATGTTAGACGTTAGTACAAATTCTGTTTCATTTTTACGTGGCTATGGTGGGAGCTATCGTTACACTTCAGATTTATCTGCATTTGAATATGGTTATAAAGGTGATCTCGGTTATCACGCTATAGAGGCAGGCATTTTATTGCAAACAATTGAAAATACTGACAGTGAGATATCCTTTGGGATTATGGGATCCTATGGAAAACTTTCCCTACAACCTGTGGATGTTGAACAAAGCCAAGAAAGTACATTTGATAAATGGACAGCTACAGCATATGGTAGCATGCAGCATGATGCGGGTTTCTATGTAGACGGTCTTTTATCTTATGGTCTGGTCAAAGGGGATGTTCTCACTCTTGCACGGGGTAGGACGGCAACATTGAAAGGTAATCCTTTAAGTGTTTCCCTAACAGGTGGTAAAACAATTGCAACCAGATATGAAGGTCTTGCCGTTGATCCGCAAGTTCAGGTTGTTTATCAACATCTTCAGTTCGAGAAAGCTCGTGATATTGATAATTTCGACATTGAAATGGGCAAGCTTGATCAGTGGGTAGCACGTGTTGGTGGGCGCTTAACAAAGACGTTTTCTGTATCTGAAAAAGAGCTTGATGTTTCTTTGTATGGGAAATTCCATTTTGTGCATGGTTTTGAAAAAAAGAAATCTGTACAGTTTAAAGATGCCTTCCAGTTAGGTGCTTTTGGCTCTTCCTTAGAAGCTGGATTTGGTTTTAATGCTCAGTTGTCGCAAAAATTTGTCTTTAATGCTGATCTGATTTATCAATATAAGTTCACGAAAGGTGGTTTTTCTGGAATAAGTTTTTCTGGAGGGGTGCGTTATCGTTTTTAACCATACATGAAATGTAGTAGATATTACACATAAGTATAGATCGTAGTTTTTTGTAGAGTTCTTTATTTTTGCTTATCTATTCTTTTATTCTTTGCATATTGTTCATATTGATGCCTCTGGGTTTTGTAATCTAGGGGCAAATTTTATGCATAAAATGATGGGAAAAGGTTTCTATAAAAGTAGATAAAATGCATCATGTGACATATTCATCTAAAAATCATAAATGTATGGTGAATTTATAAATAGTGACTTTATCATGTTATTTTTTTGTTTTTAGCTTTACAATTTATTCAAAACGAATTAAATGGATTGCTCCGTAATGAAGCAATTGGTAGATGTGTTCCTTTGTTTTGAATGAGAAGGAGAGAAGAAAGTTGATGATAAATTATGATTAAAGTCTTAAAATGCCATGTATGTTTGTGTGCTCTTACAACGTCTATTTTTTCCTTTGTGTACGATATGGCTGTTCATGCACAAGATGGACTTTCTTGTGCTCCTCTTTTTAAGAAATATTCGTGTGATGTTGTTAATAGTCCTATCAAAAATAGTGATATTTCCTATATAAATGGAATAAATACAAGCTCTACAAAAGCTCTTCCTATGATCCAATTGAATAACATAGTTATTAATTTAGCGGACAAAAAGGAGCCTATTTTAGAAGTTGGGGGGACTTTTAAATTTAATAGGTCTGAGCAAGTTACATCACCAGTAATTGCGCGAGAAAATGTGAAGACTCTTTTTAATAACGGTTCTGTCAGTGGTGATGGCAAAAAAACAAAAGGCAAGACTATATCGCAATCTGTGTTTGGTGTGGAGAAAGGTGGTTTTCTTTTTATTAGGGATAGCAAGATTAATGTTGCTAATGTTCATGGTTTTGCGGTTGAAAGTTTGCAACCTTCTTTCAAAGAAGGGGTGTCTGAGTTACAAGATGCTTCTTTATCTAGAGTTGTTTTTGAAAACTCAGATATCCTTCTTAAAGGGCATGGAGCAAATGGTTTGTATTTTCGGGGTGGGCTTTCGCAATATGAATACGAAACAGGAGAGCTTCTTTTTACTTTAGGGGAATTCCAGTTTAAGAATACTACTCTAAAAGTTCCAGATGGAACAGCTGTTTATAGTGATGATGCTAGGAGATATCCTTATATTACTGCATCAGAAGGAACACGTATCTTTGCTGATATGCTGTTTGAAGTTAAGAATAATTCGTATGTAAGCATTGATTCGTATGCTTCTTTTCTTGTAGGGGGAGCATATGTTGAGAAAGACTCTTATGCTGGTGTTGAATTATTTGATAAATCGCAGTGGACTGTCACGGTAAATAAAAAGGCACTGAGAAACAGTAAGCAGAAAGATTCATATTTTATAGATTCATCTGTTTCGTCTGTAAGACTTATTAATAGTTCTATTTTCTTTAATAAACCCCAAAATGGTTATTATCAGAGATTGTATATTGGAGATTTGGAGGATAATTACGGACGGTATGCTTATGTTGCAGGAGGGGATGCGCGTTTGTATGTAAATGCATATCTTACTGCATATAATGGGGCAAAAGAGCTGAAGGCTGATCAGCTTGTGATTTATGGTGACGTTTATGGATCAACTAAGCTGTATGTGAGGAGTGTTCCATCAGATCCTAGGATGAAAGTAAATCCTCGTACAGTTCGTAAAAATAACAATAGTATTTCAGTTGTTCAGGTTTATGGAAAGGCGCAGCAAGATTCCTTTAAACTGCCGGTTGGTTATGTTGCTTTGAAGGGAGCTCCTTATCGCTATCGTCTTAAAGCCTATGCGTCGGTTTTAAATAATGCTGATACGGTAAAAAGATTAGCTGTAGGTAATAAATCAAGTAACGAGTTTTGGGATTTTCGTCTTGAACGTGAATATATAAAGTCTTCTTCTAAGAAAATTACTTCTAAATCAAAGAAAGTTGTCTCTCATACCCGTCGTCAGCGTTCGTCTGATGCTGGGTTTAGTTATAGTGATATTGTGTCCAATAATGATTTGCACATTCTTGATGAGATAGGTGTTAGTGCTGTTGTGCCACAAGTTCCGACATATCTTCTTTTGCCCAATGTTTTGTTTCATGCAGGTTTAATGGATATTAGCAATCAAAACAAGCAGTCGGAAATATCTCGAACTGTTGTTGGGGGCTTTTTAGAAAATAGTGAAAATCCTGCTTTTTTTGTGCGGAGTTATGGTGGTAATGGTCGTTATGTTTCAGATTTGTCTGATCTTGAATATGGCTATGGAGGCGATCTTGGTTATCATGCTGTAGAGGCTGGTGTTTCACTAAAAGCAATGAAGGGTGCCGATTATAGCACAAGCTTTGGAATTATGGGAACTTATGGGAAGATTTCCTTACAGCCTCAGGATGTCGTAGAGAGCAAAAAAAGTGCATTTGATAAATGGTCTGTTACAGCGTATGGCAGCATGCAGCATGATACAGGATTTTATCTAAATGGGCTATTTTCGTATGGTTTATTTAAAGGTGATGTCTTAACCCTTGCAAGGGGAAAAACAGCAGCATTGAAAGGAAATGCTCTGAGTGTTTCATTGAGTGGCGGTACGTCCCTTATGATAGGATATGAAGGTTTTGTTTTTGATCCAGAGGTTCAGGTTGTTTACCAAAATTTACAATTTGATAAGGCATCTGATATTGATGGTTTTGATATTGAGATGGGAAAACCTAACCAGTGGGTGATGCGCGTTGGTGGGCGTTTAAGTAAAGTACTTGCTGCCTCTCGAACGGGGGGCATTGTGTCGTTTAATGGAAAGCTGCATTTCGCTCGTAGTTTTGGAGAGAAACAATTTGTGCATTTCGGAGATAAGTTTCAGTTGGGTGCTTTTGGTTCTTTGCTAGAAACAGGAGTTGGTTTTAATGCGCGATTATCTTCAACATTTGCTTTGCATGGAGATGTAACCTATCAACATAAGCTTAGCGAAGCTGGTTTCTCAGGTACGCGTTTTTCTGGAGGACTTCGTTACCATTTTTAGATAGATGAAAGATACATTATAAGTTTTACATGAGAATAGGGTTTATTATGAAATAGTAAAAATGGCTTTCGAAGCTTTATATTTCTTGCTCTACTAGTGTTTAACTTATTGTTATGAAGATACTATTTGGTTTTAATAAAGGGGGGGAGAAGGGGATAATTTGTAAAGCTATGATTAATATATTGAGGGGTTATAGTTTTTTATTTACTGTTACAGCTATTGTTTCTTCTTTTGTACCAGTTGTACGCGTTGGTGCGAATTCTAATAATTTGGGAGATAGCTGTAATGTGGATGCAAGCTTTTATATATGCAGTGATGGTAGAAAACACATAATCAAAAATAAAACTTATAATTTAAGCGGCTTTCAAGAGGATATTTCTGTTCCTGCTTTCTTTACAGTTATATCTGTAGAGAACGCTGGGACTGTTGTTAATGCTTCTAAGGTAGATGTTACGGTTGATCATCCAAATTTGATTGGTGGATATGGAGTATATGTGGGAGATGGTGGAAAGCTTGTTCTAACCAATTCAAGTTTTAAGAATATATTCAATTTTAATGTTAAGAATGCAGTTGTTCGTATGGAAGGGGGAGCGATTACTGGAGTATCTGATGCTATTTATGTATTGGGAGAAAAAGCGGATATTGCTTTCGTGACTGTAAATGTTCAACCTGCATCAGATAATTCGAATATAAAAGGGAGGGGTTTTGTTAGTGGTTTTGGCGCATTTGTTAGAATGTCGGACAGTACCGTTACTTTTAATGAGATTGGTGGATTTTTAGCTGATCATCGGGGGCGGTATCTTATTGATACCACAAATATTCAGGGAAAAGGGAAGGAATATACGGTTGTAGTTAATGATGAAGAAGTTAATAAATTGCCAGTAGCTTTTGATATTTCTCAAGGTAGTCATGTTTATTTGAGGGATGATACTATTCAACTTACTGATATGCATGGTTTCTTGATTACGAATTTTTCAGGTTATGCTTATGAGAATGGTGAATTAATTCAAGAATTTTATTCATCAAATACGTTTAAGAATACAATTCTCCAGATTAAACAGTCAAATATTTCTGTGCAAGGGGAGGGGACATATGGTTTTTATTTTGTAGGGTTAGATCCAAATGTATGGGCTGATATGTTGGATCTAAGTGATGAAGAGCTTTCAAAAACAGAACAAATAATCAGTGGAGTGGCATCTGTTTCTTTATCAGGGACGACTGTTCGGGTGCCGGATGGTATCGCTATTTATAGTACTGGACATGAAACTGATGCTTATGGAGCTGAAGCGACAATTGAATTATCAAGCCGAACAAACATCTCTGGTGATTTGTTAGTAAAAGCTGAAAATAACTCTTCTTTATTGGTTAAAGTGGACAATTCTATACTTACAGGGGGTATTCGTGTTGAGGATATCTCTACTGTTAAATTAGAATTAACGCGTGATTCGACATGGAATTTAACAAAAAGTAAACATATGGAACCGCGAGGGGATGATTATACAGATTCATATATTTCGTCTGTAAATCTTTCTAATAGTACAATTGTTTTTGATCACTATTCATCTCCTAGTTATCAAACGCTGCGCATTGGTTCCAAAAGTGATATAAGCCAGACAACCTCGGAGGATTTAGTATATAGTGCAACGGGAAATGTTCAGATTAAACTCAGTGCATTTGTGAATGATGATGGTTCGTTGGATCCTCAAAAAACGGATCGCATTTTGATCTATGGGAGTGTTTCTGGAACTACACTGCTTCAGTTGGAAGGCTTTTCTAAAGTTTCAGAAAAATCAGCAAGTGGTCAAGGAAATTTAAGTAGTAAAGAAAGTATTTCACTTGTTCAAGTTTTTGGGACGGCACAGGAGGATTCATTTAAATTTGTTAGTGATTATATTGTAATGAATGGTTTGCCTTATCAGTATCATCTTCGTGTTTATGGTCCTTCTTCTCATGGAAAAGCAGATACCCAAAATAGGTTAGTTTCTGGGAGTGGAAACTTTTGGGATTTTCGTCTCGAAAGTGTTTATGTTGATCCTAAATCAGATTCTTCTGAATCTGTTTCTCTACCCCTTCCTACCATAGATCCTACGTCTTTAGCAGAATCTGTTCCTACAGAGTCTTTGCTAGAGCCTGCTTCGTCTTTATTGTCTTCTCTCTCTGAATCTGATACGTTAGTATCTACTTCGTTTGTGTCATCTAAGTCTGTTGATCTTTCCCCCAAAGAGTCTGTGCCAGCTCCTTCTATTGAGCAAACTGGAGAATCTATTTATGAGAATTCTACAGTGGAAACTATGCATGTTTTACCAATATCTTCCTCTGTTCCAGAGGAATCTCCTTTTATGGAATCTGCATCTGCTTTGCCTGAAGCGTCTGGAACACAACTTCCTTCTGTTGCGCCTACATCAACACCTAAGATTGCAGAAACTCCATTAGAACCTACTTTGCCTTTATTATCTTCTCTGTCCGAATTATCTGAGTCTGTAGATCCTTTATCTACAGATACTAATTCTACTCTCTTTCAACTTAACACAGAAACATCTTCTCCGTCTGAGACATCCGATCAAGTAAATTCTCTATCTGAGAATTCTACGTCTTCATCTAGGCCTGTTACATCGGAATTATCCGTATCCTCTTTATCTGAGACATCTGTATCATCTACTTCTACTGATCCCACTGATTCTTCTTCTGTGCGACTTGTTTCTACAAAAATTTCGATTACAAGCTCTAATTCTACTCTCTCTAGATCTGATTCATCACGATCTTCTCCGTCTCAGTCATCTGAACCAATAAATTCTCTATCTGTGAATTCTACGTCTGCTTCTGTTTTACCTACATCCTCTTCTGTAGATACTACGCCTATGCTGCCTGAGACTGTTGAATCTCTTCCTGAAAGTTCTACATCTGTGGGCTCATCTATTTCAGTTGAATCACCAACGGAGGCATCTGATCAAGTAAATTCTCTGCCTACGAATTTTACGTCTTCATCTGAGCTTATTGCATCGGAATTATCCAGATCCTCTTTGCCTAGGGAATCTGTATCATCTACTTCTGATGTTCCAGCTAAATTTCCTTCTAGGCGGCTTATTCCTACAAAAATTTCGATTACAAGCTCTAATTCTACTCTCTCTAGATCTGATTCATCACGATCTTCTCCGTCTCAGTCATCTGAACCAATAAATTCTCTATCTGTGAATTCTACGTCTGCTTCTGTTTTACCTACATCCTCTTCTGTAGATACTACGCCTATACTGCCTAAGACTGTTGAATCTCTTCCTGAAAGTTCAACATCTGCGGCTTCGTCTGTTTCGGTTGGAATTCTTTCAATGGAAGATTCGTCTGCACTTATAGAATCTTCTTCTGCGTTGTCTGTTTCAGTTGAAACTTCTTCTACAGCTTCTATATCCACGCCGTCTGCATCATCTATTCCAGTAAATCCTTCGCCTGCGAATTCTACATCTACTTCTGTTTCGCCTACATCCTTTTCTGTAAATTCTACGTCTGTGCTGTCTAAGGATATTGAGTCTCCTCTTGAAAGTTCTACATTTGCATCGTCTGTTTCAGTTGAAACTTCTTCTACGGCTTCTATATCTATGCCGTCTGCATCATCTATTCCAGTAAATCCTTCACCTGCGAATTCTACATCTACTTCTGTTTCGCCTACATCCTTTTCTGTAAATTCTACGTCTGTGCTGTCTAAGGATATTGAGTCTCCTCTTGAAAGTTCTACATTTGCATCGTCTGTTTCAGTTGAAACTTCTTCTACAGCTTCTATATCCACGCCGTCTGCATCTACAGAATCTTCTTCTGCGCGATCTGATTCTATAAGTTCTTCATCGACAGATTCTCATTCTACTCTCACTGAATCTGACGCATCAACGGCTTTTTCATCTGAGTTATCTGATCCAGTAAATTCTTCTTCTGCGAATTCTGCGTCTATATCTATTTCATCTACATCCTCTTCCGTAGATTCTACATCTGTTCCATCTAAATCTGTTGAGACTCTTCCTGAAAATTCTTTGTCTGTATCCTCTGATTCAATAGAGCCTTCATCTAGGGATTCTACGTTTATATCATCTGCATCTTCTCCCTCTATTTCCGTAGACTCTATATCTGCTTTTCCTATTCCTGTTAAGCCTGATGTTTCATTCACTCCAAGAATTAGGGCGGTTGTTCCGCAATTGCCAACTTATCTCTTGTTGCCAAATGCCTTATTTTATACTGGCTTAATAGATTTTACTTCTCAAAATAAAAAATTGGAGGAAATGAGAAATACTTCTGATAGTTCTTTGAAGGGTGATGAAAAATCCGCATTTTTTGTTCGCGGTTATGGTGGAAGTCACCATTATGCTCCAAATTTGTCTGCTTTTGAATATGGCTATGGAGGAGATTTTGATTATAACGCTATAGAGGCAGGTGCTTTTTTGAAGGGAATTGAAAGTTTATATAGTCGCACATCCTTTGGCCTTATGGGAACTTATGGAAGCCTTTCTCTGTATCCTCAAGCTGTTCAACACGGTAAAAAGAGTCTATTTAATAAATGGTCCATTGCTGGTTATGGAAATCTGCAGCATGATACAGGGGTGTATATGGATGGGGTATTCTCTTATGGTCTATTTCGCGGAGATGTGTTCACTCTTGCACGGGGCAAGGCTGCAACATTAAAAGGTAAACAGTTTAGTGCTTCTTTGACTAGTGGTAAAGCGTTTACAATGGGACATAAGATGGTTGTTTTTGATCCACAGGTTCAGCTTGTTTATCAACATCTTCAATTTGATCGTGTACGTGATGTTGATCATATTGATGTTGATCTGGGAAAATTTTCTCAATGGACGGGGCGGATTGGTGCGCGTTTAAGCAAAACTCTTACCACATCTAAGATAGGGCGTGTTGCTTCCTTTTATAGTATGCTTTATTTTTCACATAGTTTTGGAGATAGACAGTTTGTTTCTTTTAAAAAAGATTTCCAATTAAGTGATTTTGGTTTTCCTTTAGAGGTAGGGCTTGGCTTTAATGCTCGGCTTTCTCCGAAATTTGTACTTCATGGAGATATAATCTATCAGCATCGACTTACCAAAGCAGGGTTTTCAGGAGCAAGTTTTTCTGCTGGTTTGCGTCATCTTTTTTGAGAAAGTGTGGCGTACATTTTTCTGTAAAATCTACAGTCTATGAACTGTTATAGATAGCATCTATATCTTTGTTTTATTTTCTTCTTTTTTTAGTTTTGGCTCAGGTGTTTTTTATTTTGAGTAAGAAAGAAGGTAAAATAAAGGGAGAGGATATTTCAAATGTGCTTTATTGTATTTTTACAGTTATGATTTTTTCTTTTTTGCAATATGGGCATCTATGCAAAATTTGCAAAAGGGAGATTGAATTTATTCTCTTTTCTACAGAAACGTAAAAGATATTAAGATGATATATGTCGCAATCATTGGTATTACAAATGATCGTGTGAGAAAAGAGAATTTATAAGCAGAGACTTTGAAAAAGTAAATGTTAACATTGTGATTGGAAGAACGTGTGATATTTTCAAAAGTTTTTTTGCGTATTTTTAGGGTAATATATTTCAAATATGATGGATTTTTTAATTTTTCTCAGACGGTTTAGACAAAATAGCTTGAAGTTTCCTCTCTTTTGATATTGGGAGTAGGTTTGTTGGTATTTTTAGGTGATGATGGCAGGTCATTCTTTCATAGAAGTTTTCAAGATATTTTGCGTGGAAATTTGCGGTATGGAACAGGGTTTTATCTGAGGAGACTTTTCTCTTATGATTTGTTTAAGGGCGATGTTTTTCACTTTATAGAAAAAGATAAATCAGCAATCTTCAAAGGTAAAACGCTCAGATATTTTTAAAATATTCTTCCATTGGGTGTGTGTGGTTTTTCTTTAGAGAGAGTAGAATTTTGTGCTCAATTATATCTAAAGGGGTGAGAGGTGTTTCATTTGTAATCATTGTTATTGATTTTCTTAAACAGTGATGTTGATAATGCCACACTCACCACTTTCACTGCCAAAGGATAGGTTATGTCCCGTCTGATCCCAGTTTAGTGCTGAGATGGCACTTTCCCCACAATCTTTGAGCAGTGCTTCTTTTCCATCGCGAAAATGAGCACATAAAATCATTCCATCATTAAAGCCAATTGCGACAATTCCTTCGCTTGGATGGCATGAGACGGTAGTGACAAGTGCGTTTGCTCTTGTTCCGAGTTCTAATGGTCTTTTACCCATAGGACCGTCTTTTGTATGAAAGGGCCAAACAATTGCTGCTGATGCTCCTGATGTTGCGAGCCATTTTCCTTTTGCACTCCAAGACCAGCTTTTGACTTTGTTTGGGTAGCCACTCATGCGTAAATGTTGATTATCGGCAAGACGCCAGCCATGGAGGGCATTTTCTTGCATAGTAGAAATGACATAGCGATTGTCTGGTGAGAAGGTGACATCAAAATGCGCTCCTTTCCATACCAGTGTGGTAGGAGAGGTTTGCGTTGAGAGCCAATGAAGAGTAATACCATTGTAATGGGCAACGGCAAGTCGTAAACCCTTTGGGGCGAAAGCAAGACCTTCTACACTGCGTTCATGAATAAGTTCTTGTTTTCCTTTTCCGACATCTGCCCATGTTAAACGTGAGGTGGCAAAAGCAAAAGTTGACTGTGATCCAAAAGCTACTTTGTTTATCCATTTGCCTTTTTGTTCTCCCAATAGTTTTGTGTGACCATCTGCTGTTGTTTGACAAACTTTGCCATCCTCTCCACCCGTGATGATTGCTGTATTATCAGGGGAAAAATCACAGGAAATTATTCCTTGATGAATTTCAATAACTTGTGGCGTTGGGGTTAAAAAAACAATAAAACCTTCCACAGAAACGAAGGCTGGTTTATTGCCTATAAAACCACAGGAGAGGCAGTAGCCTTTAAGATCATACTTGCTTATACTTGGCATTGTTACTCACTTACGCGCAATTTTCAAAACCAGTTCTTAGTTTTTCAGCATCAAGAGTGCGGCCGATAAAAACAAGTCGACTTTCACGTTTTTCATCCTCATGCCATGGGCGTTGATGTTGTCCTTCAAGAATCATATGTATGCCTTGGATGACATAACGATCATCATCTCCTTGAAAGGCGATAATCCCTTTTAAACGCAAAATATCAGGACCTTGTTGTTGTGTAATCTGTTGTATCCATGGAAAAAATTTTTCTGGTTTAAGAGCTCCTGTTTTTAAACTTACAGAAGTGACCGTAACATCATGAATAGTAGATATGTGCTGGTGTTGATGATCATGATCACAATTTGGACCACAGATATGATCTGAATGGTAATGATCAAGAAAATGGGGTTCATTCTCGAGAGTGCGCTGAAGATCGAAAGAACCAAGATTGAGAAGCTTATCAAGAGAGATATTGGCACGTTCTGTTGTGTAAAGTACTGCTCGCGGATTAATTGTCAGAATAAGGGATTCAACGTGGGAACGCTCTCCTTCATTGACAAGATCAATTTTATTTAAAAGAATGATATCAGCAAAGGCAATTTGGTCTTCAGCTTCACGGCTTTCTTTAAGTTGAGAAGGAAAATGTTTTGCATCAACGACTGCGATGACACTATCAAGAGCTGTTTTTTCATGGACAGTATCATCCATGAAAAAGGTTTGTGCTACGGGAATAGGATCAGCAAGTCCTGTTGTTTCTATAATGATAGCATCAAATCGATGAGAACGTTGCATTAAGCTTTCCAGAACGCGAATAAGATCACCGCGTACAGTACAGCAAACACAGCCATTATTCATTTCATAAATTTCTTCATCCGATTCAACGATAAGATCATTATCGATGCCAATTTCACCAAATTCATTAACGATGACTGCGTAACGTTTGCCATGATTTTCGCTGAGAATGCGATTGAGTAGAGTGGTTTTTCCTGAGCCAAGATAGCCAGTGAGAACTGTAACGGGAAGTTTCTTTGGCGTATTTTGTATCTTTTCCATAAAGGGCCTTTTATCCTTATGCGTTTATGTTAAATCGATTGATATCATCAAGTAAATCACGCAGCCCACAAAGAACATGAGAAAAAATTGCTTCACCTGCTTTTGAGGTTGCTTGGCTTGCATTACCTGCTGCTCCTTGGGGATTGAGATCACGCATCATCCATCCAAAGGCATGAGGACCATAAGCCCGTAAATACCGATAATTGGCAATCATATCAGCTTGCTTGTTATGAAAATTTTGTGCTTTTTCCATATGCACTTTTTGGGGTGCTAAATAAAGCATTAAGGAGGTTTCGATAAATCCTCCATGGATATCAAGATGCTGTTGAGACGGTTCCATTAAACCTTGTGGTAGACCAAAACGACTCCAGCTTGTTGCAACCGCAAGCATTGAAAAACGTCTTCGTAATTCGGTTGTAACAATGCTTATTAAAGGTGAATTACCCCCATGAGCATTGAGAAGAAGAAAACGTTTAATACCTTTACGATAGCAACTCTCACCGATACTGATCCAGCGCTCAATAGCTTCAGAAAAGGTGAGAGTTTTTGTGCCTGTAATATCCATATGTTCTATAGAATAACCAATTTTTTCAACTGGTAAAAGTGCAATAGAAAATTGCTCTTTTGTTTGTCGTATGAGTGCTTTTGCAAAGGCTTCAGCAATGATCCAATCGGTTTCAAAGGGGAGATGACTTCCATGATATTCATGGGCGCCCAAGGGCAAAAGAACGAGAAAAGGCGTGTTGGATACCATAAACTTATTGCCTAAAAGAAAAGTCAATAGAGACAAAGTGATCAAAATGGTAGAGTCGTTCCTTATACCGTAATCTATCTATGAGAGAAACGCAAATAGAAGCCATTTTTATTTCAAATATGTGTGTAATGCAGGTGAGAGATTTATGAGAAATAATGAAGATCTCATTGA
The DNA here is from genome assembly GCF_039543065.1 of Bartonella pachyuromydis. Lineage (NCBI taxonomy): Bacteria > Pseudomonadati > Pseudomonadota > Alphaproteobacteria > Hyphomicrobiales > Bartonellaceae > Bartonella > Bartonella pachyuromydis. The sequence continues at coordinate 30,915 of NZ_BAABJA010000009.1, forward strand.
GAAGAAACACCGCAATTTTTGTTATAATATGAGGTTCACCTATTTAAAGAAGATATATCTTTTATAGAGTTTCCTGATGTCTGCTGTTGTTTTTGACAATTAAGTATTGAGGAAAAGCAAATACTCCACATCATATTATTCAATAATTTTTTCATCTATATACTAAAAACTCAAAGTTCGCTAAGGTAGCGAATATTCTTCTTTTGTCATGGGGGGAAAATAACCAAATCATTTCTATTGTTGCAGAGATTTAAGAGTGTTACAGATTTTGATTTGAATAGAGATTTCTTGCGCTCTTCATTCAAGGCGATTGTGTGATTATTACAAAAGGATAGAAAGAAGTGTTTCCTAATTTTTCTTTTACTAGTTTTAATGAGTATATTCGCGGATTCTCGTCTTTTATGGGAAGCACATTTGAATATTTTTTATGCCTTTAAATTGGAATAAAGCAAAAAATATTTCTATGTTTGAAATTCTAAGGCAATAAAAATGATAAATGATACATTATCAATTCATGCGTTGTTTTGACAATGTGTTTACAATTTTCATTCAGAATATTCGCTATGAAAAGAATAAAGCAAAATCTATCGGGTGTGATTATGTTATTTATGCAAGGTACAAGCGAATTCTATCATTCACTTTGTTAGCTAGATTCCAATGCCATGATTGTCCTTGTATTAAAATGAATTGAGAAAAGATATTTTTCTTCCATAAAAATTTTATCTATATGCCTAGTTTATTTGTAAGGTTAAATGAATGTTTTTAAATTTATTCATCCTAAGAGGGGTAAGAAGAAGTGTATTGTACCGTATTGAGACTTTTATCCAAGTGATAGGATAATAAAATTATCTTTGTGAATTAACATATTGTTTTATAAAGATAATAATAGATTTTTGATGTATTAGTGAGAAGAAAGTGGGGAATGGAGCAAAAGGTTTTGTTTGGTGCGAAGGCGTGCAATCCATTGATCTTCACGAATAGCAGTGTTATGCACCGTAATGAGTTCATTTTTTTTAATTTCAGCAGTTACTGTTGCTTTTTCTAAAAGACCACAAGGAATGGCTTGCTGTGCACGGGCTTCTGTATAGTTCATGATCCAAGCGCGATAACTATAAAGACCAATAAAATCTAACTGATCGCCAGGATATAAATCTTTTTTCGCAACAGCACAGACTTCTGCGACAGGGTGGTTAAGTGGTGCCATGTCCTTTTTGCCATAAAGCATAACCCGTGCACAGGTAAGGGGGACTTCCATTGCCGTTAAATGATAGGGGCGATGAAAGGTAAAGTAAGGTCCTTGACCAATTTTTAAATCTTCCATACGTTCGCGCAGACGCGGGTGTGCTATTTCTGCAATGACAAAAACACCTGGAGAAACACCTGGACCTGTTGAATAATCCACAACACCGTAGTGTTTTAAAAGGCCACCATCTTGTTGTGGAATAAGCACTTTATTTAAATCTTGCAATGCTGTTTGTGGTCCATGCATGCCTGGGCAATCAGGTAGAAGCCCAGTGGCGTTGGCAATTGCTGCCATTTCAACCATTGTTTTTGAACCATCAATAAATTCAACAAGCATACGAACATTCATGTTACGTCGTAATGCTTCTTCTTCGTAAGCATCCGGTGTAGCCTCAAAGAGGAGGGGATTATTTTTTCCTTTCCCAGCTGCAACAATCTTATGCCCAAGGGCTGAAACAAATTCGATGAGTTCCATACAAGAAGTTGGTTCATCACCAGCACCAAGTGTATAAACGAGACCTCGTTTTTCTGCTTCATGTTTCAGATAAGTACCAATTGTAACATCTGCTTCAACATTCATCATGACAAGATGTTTATTATTCTCAAGTGCTTTGATACCAATTTCAGCTCCAGCTTCAGGATAGCCTGTTGCATCAACGATAATATCAATTTGTTCATGGCGTAGCACAAGGTTGATATCGTCTGTTGCGGCAATTAAACCTTTTTCAATGGTTTTTGTTAGAGCATGAGTATTTTCAACCTCACGGACATATCCATCTTCACCATAGGCTAATGTGGCGGCATCAAAAACACGTGAAGGTGTTCTTGTGGCAACGGCTGCCACTGTTATACCATCCATATGTGCAACGCTTGAGAGCAAATCTGTTCCCATTTCACCGCAGCCAATCAGCCCAATACGGATGGGGGGGTGGTTTTCTGCACGTTGCCTCAAATCATGTGCTAAACCTGTTAGGCTTACATTGCTTGCCATTATTTTTTCCTATTTGCACATTACCTTGCTATAAAGAGTATTTTCTTAAATTTATAAGGCGCATTTACCTTTAAGATAGTTTATCTTTTCTCCTTGATGCTCTAATCAATGGGTTTTATAAAAGCAAGAGGGATGGGGTATTTTTAGCACATAAAACAGGAATAGCGTTATGCAGCAAAAAATAGCAGTACAAGATGTAGCCAATTTTATTGGCAAAGAGGTGGGATTATCGCAATGGCGTCTTGTTACACAAGATATGATTAATCAATTTGCATGCGCAACAGATGATTATCAATGGATACATGTAGATGAGGAAAGAGCTAAAAAAACGCCTTTTGGTGGCACTATCGCTCATGGTTTTTTAACCTTGTCACTTTTATCTACATTCGCTTATGAGACACTTCCAGAGTTGGAAGGGGCAACAATGGGGATTAATTACGGTTTTGATAAAGTACGTTTTATGAGCCCTGTGAAAACAGGTGTACGGGTGCGTGCTCGTTTTGTTTTAAATGATGCTGAAGTGCGTCCTTCTGGTCGAGTTGTTTTTCATTATGATGTCACTGTGGAAATTGAACAGTTTAAAAAACCAGCTCTTACAGCTCAGTGGCTTATTGTTGCTATGGTTGGGCAAAATTATGCAAATTCCTAGCTTATTTTAGTGCTTTGTTTTATCCAGCTTTTGTACAATTTTATCAGAAGTCCATTGGGTAATGACGTTGAGAATGATCAAAAGAATGATGACACTTGTCATGATGGAGGTGTTATAACGCTGGTAGCCATAGCGAATGGCCATGTCGCCTAAACCGCCTCCACCAAGATAACCAGCAAGTGAAGTGGCTCCTATAAGGGAAATCATCATGACTGTAAAACCAGTGATAAGGCTCGGGAGCGCTTCAGGGATGAGAACATGCTTGATAATTTGTAGACGACTTGCCCCCATAGAACGGACAGCCTCAATAAGGCCGTTTTCAACGGTTTTAAAAGAGAGTTCGGCCATTCGTGCATAAAAAGGAATAGCTGAAATGGTGAGGACAAAGATTACTGAAGGCATTCCTACTCCTCTTCCTACCACCATACGTGTAATCGGGAGAAGATAAAATGCAAGAATAATAAAGGGAATGGCGCGAATACTATCAATGATGATGCTCAAAGGGCGATTGATAAGCCATGAGGCAAAAATACCTCCGCGTGCAGTTGTATAAAGAAGAAGACCAAGTGGAAGTCCTATCATAAGTGCCATCAAAGAAGCACTTATCGTCATCAATATTGTATCAAAAACGGCATTGGGAAGTTCATGAGAGAGAACATTAAACATAGCCTAAAACCTCGCAATATCGCCCTTTTTGAGTTAACCACTGAACAGCTTTTTCTAAAGCTTCTTTATCTTTTGCAGGAAAACCTAAAAATAATCGCCCGATAGTTTCACCTTGGACTGTATCAATACCACCATGTAAAATACGTGCTCTAAAACCAGTTTCATCTTCGAGAAGATTGAGAAAAGGTTGTTGGGCAATCTCTCCGGCAATATTGATTTCAATGACAGCTTCATTGCCTTTTGATTTAAGATTTTTGGCAAATTTTTCAGGAAGTTGAGGGGTAACAAGCTTGAGCATGGCGATGGTTGTATCATCTTGTGGTGAGGTGAAAATATCTTTTACACGTCCTTCTTCTACGATGCGCCCTTGGTTGAGAACAACAACACGGTGTGCAATGGTGCGTACAACTTCCATTTCGTGGGTGATAAGCACAATGGTGAGATTAAGGCGGTTATTAATATCGGCAAGAAGTTCTAAAATAGATTGCGTTGTTTCAGGATCAAGAGCAGAGGTTGCTTCATCTGAGAGCAATATTTTAGGATTAGCAGTTAGAGAGCGGGCAATACCAACACGTTGTTTCTGCCCCCCTGATAGCTCTGCTGGATAACAATATTCTTTACCAGATAATCCTACCAATTCAATGAGTTCAAGGGCACGTTTGTGGCGTTGTTTTTTATTTATACCACTTAATTTTAGTGGTAGTGCAATGTTATCGAGAATATTTTGTGATGATAACAGATTGAAATGTTGAAAAATCATGCCAATACGTTGACGATAAGGTGCCCATTCTGGCTCTGAAAGATTTGAAACATCCACACCTTCAAAAAAAACAGACCCTGAATCAATTTTTTCTAATCCATTTAAACAGCGAATAAGTGTGGATTTTCCTGCTCCACTGCGTCCAATAATGCCAAGAATTTCACCCGCATGGATATTGAGGGAGAGATTATTCACTGCTGGAATACCAGCCGTTTTGTTAAAACAACGGCTGATATTTTTTAAGGAGATAAGAGCGGGTTTTTCCATTCAAAATTACCAAGATGTTTGGCACAATTACCAAGATGTTTTAGCTGCTGGCCCAAAAATTTCTTTGATTTTTGCACGAACAGGTTCACTATTATAAGCAGTGACTAATTTTTTGACCCAATGTTCATCTTTTTCGCTACTACGTACAACAATGATATTATTATAGGCATTATTTTCTGCCTTTTCCCATGCGATTGCATCTTGTTGTAAATCTAATCCAGAAACCAAAGCCCAGTTTGTGTTTATAACGGCAATATCAAAGTCATCAACTGCTCGCCCTAACATACCGGCATCTAATTCACGTATTTGCAAGTTTTTAGGGTTTTCAATAATATCAAGTGGCGAGGTAAGGATATCATGAGGATCTTTGAGTTTAATAAGACCTAATGAATTGAGAAGGAGTAAGGCTCTTCCACCATTTGTTGGATCATTAGGTATGCCAACATGTGCTCCATCAGAAAGCTCTTTTAAGTCTTTGATCTTGTATGAATAGACACCAATTGGGGCAAGAAACGTATATCCTACGGTTGAAAGTTTATAACCACGCTGTTCCATTTGATTATTTAGATAGGGTGTGTGTTGAAAAGCATTTGCATCAATTTCTCCAGCATTTACAGCATCATTGGGTAGCGTGTAATCAGAAAAATAAACAAGTGTAATCTCTAAACCAGCTTTTTTAGCTTGTTGTGCTGCGACTTGCCAAATAGTTGCTTCATGCCCTTCCATAACACCGAGTTTTATTTTTGATTTATCTGCTGCCATGGAAAAGGAAATGGACAAAAAAACTGCAAAAAGAGAAAGGAGGAGTTCGATAGTTGCACTGCGGAATAATTTCTTTACGGTCATGTGCTTTTGCCTTTCCTTTGCTTTTTCAAGAGATTTCTTGAGAGAATATCAATATACTCTGCCTTTATTTAAAGAGATTTGAGACTATAAAAGCTTCATAAAATATTCAATCACTTTTATGCAAAAAAGACTATTATTTTTCTATACTCATCAGCATTCTTTGCCAAATAACATCCTGTATGGGCGGTATTGCTCTTCAATTTTAGCAATAATTTCTTTTCTTTTAATGCTTTTTTGGGGGAACCAAAGGTAATTTCAGAACTTCTTTAAGTGACGATTGCTTATAGAGCAAAGTGGTCAGATGACGTTTTGCTGGTAAATCCATGTGGAAAATAGTGCGCAATCAAGACAATAGACCGTGTGTATAGATTAGTTAAGGGATGAACTTTTCTTAAAATATGGTGAATTTCTTTGAACAGACATTGATCACCATTTGATTTAAACACGGCAAATTTTTGCTAAGGTAAATATTTTGCCCTTTGTATTTTGGAGAGGAAAAAACATCATGTTTAAAAGAATTTTTTTATCAACAACTCTGATTTTATCAGCTTTTGGTGTTGTCGCGCTTGGAGTGACGACTGCTCATGCAGCGCATGAAACTGTTGCTCGTGTAGCATTAGGTCAGGCGGTTTTACGATCAGGTCCAGCGACAGCTTATAAAGTTATTGCAACTATTCCAACGGGAGAAAAAGTGCGAATTAATGGCTGTCTCTCCAATAAAAGTTGGTGTTCGCTTGGTTATAATGGAAAGGTTGGGTGGGTGTTTGCACGTTATTTAAATGTCAATAATGTTCCTACAATCTCTTTTACAGATATGCCTGTGAAGTCAAATTCTACCATAAAAACACAAAAGCAAAAGGTAAAGCAGATTGTTTCTGGTTTAAAAAATCTTGCTGTTCCTGAAAAAACACAGAAAAAGGCGTCAAAATTCTACAAAACTAAAATGATTATTGATTCTACAGGTGTTAAAAAAAGGGATGAACGAACGATTTTAAATCCATCAGCAAAGGCACAGGGTGTTTCTGTAAAGCACGTGAACGCTTACAATCCCTTTTTTCCTGAAGATGTTAATTTCAAAAACTTTGAACGCAGTGAAACGCGCTATCGTGTTGTGACTTATCCTGCTCCATAAGAGAAAAAGAAATCCAACACGTGTCTTATAATTATGCTGTGAAACACCGTTGTTTGAGGCCTCGTGATATAAGGCATATAGACTTTATACATTCAAGTATTTAAAAGTATATTGTGCGTATTCAAGGAATGTTTTGCAGCCTTATGCAAGTAAATTATAGAAATGGTTATCAGGTGGAGTTTGCGAGATAAAAAGCTGTTTTTTATAAACTAGTATGAGGAGAAATCTTTACCATTTGAAGGTGTGGGGAGGAAGACAGTGGGTAAGGGTTGTTGGCAGGGTTAAGAAAACAGGGCAGCATAAAGCAAAAGAATGTTTTTTGCTGCCCTTTTTGTTTAATTTGCTGATTTAGGCTTTATCAAGTTGCGGGATGCGAGTAATTCAGCTATTTGAACAGCATTTAATGCAGCTCCCTTTCTTAAATTGTCCGCAACAACCCAGAAAGCTAAACCGTTTTCAACGGTGATATCTTCACGAATACGGCTAATAAAGGTATCATCTTCACCCGTGCTTTCATAGGGTGTTATATAGCCACCATCTTCGCGTTTATCAATCACTTGGCAGCCAGGCGCATCGCGTAGAAGGGCTTGTGCTTCATGAGCGCTTAGTGGTTTTTCAAATTCAACATGAACGGCCTCAGCATGACCAATAAAGACAGGAACGCGGACAGCTGTGGCTGTTAACTTGATTTTAGGATCAAGTATTTTCTTTGTCTCCGCTGTCATTTTCCATTCTTCTTTTGTATAACCATCTTCCATAAAAACATCGATATGGGGAATGACATTAAAAGCAATGCGTTTGGTGAATTTTTTTATTGTGATGGGATCGGCAACAAAAACAGCTCGTGATTGTTCAAAGAGTTCATCCATTCCTTCTTTACCTGCTCCAGAAACCGATTGATAAGTGGATACAACGACACGTTTAATGATTGCTGCATCATGGAGAGGCTTTAACGCTAAAACAAGTTGAATTGTTGAACAATTAGGATTGGCAATAATATTGCGCTTGGAAAATGCATCAATGGCTTGTGCATTGACTTCAGGCACAATTAAAGGAACATTTGCATCATAGCGCCAAGCGGATGAATTATCGATGACGACACAGCCTGCAGCAGCGATTTTAGGAGCATATTCTTTAGAAACACTTCCCCCCGCAGACATGAGACAAAGATCTGTGTCAGAAAAATCGTAACTATCAAGTGCTTTTACTTTTAAAGTTTTATCACCGTAAGAAACCTCTTGCCCTAAGGAACGTCGTGACGCTAAAGGAACGACTTCATGAGTAAGAAAACCACGCTCTTCTAAAATTGTGAGCATTTCACGACCAACATTTCCCGTTGCGCCAACAACTGCAACTTTAAAACCCATTTTCTATACTCCTGTTCCTCTCTTCATCTTCTCCCTTTGGGCTATACTCAGGAGAAGGCAAGTTGGTCAAGGAATATTTAAATGAATATTATTTTTAGAAGGTTTATTTTTGTTCGCAGCTTTAATTTGTGCATGCCCATTATAATCTATAGAGAGCAGATCAGTTTATTTAAATTTACCATTCTTCTAAAATTTTAAGTGTTACAAAAGGAAATACTGATATCAAACTGTATCAGTCTTTTTTTACAGTATTCTCATCTCGTGAATTCTTCATCTTTATATGAATTGTTGCTCTTGAGACGTTGAATGTTGTAACAATTACATCTTGTATTGCGTTGGTAAAGTTTTTTATATTTCATTTTATTTTAAGTGTTTCTTGGATAGCTAGGACCTTATGAGGATACATTTGTCGTGAAGAACAGAATGCTATTCTATTGCATATTGACGCTCTTGTTTGAAAGGGACAGCTCTTAAAGCACTTATGTGCATTGCATGAGGGTAATTATGAATGGTATAAAGATAAAGCCATTATGTTTCACCATCTGTATGCTTGTGAAGGAGCAAGTCGGTATCATTATCCCCTTTGCCAGTTCTTAATGGGGTGAAAGCTCTTACCTTTAAAAGTATTTATGAGAAGCAATTTTTATACAATTTTTAGTTGCACACCAGCCATGCCCATGATGTGCAAGAGAATAGTTTTTTTGATTTAATGGGGTATGGTTTAAAATGAGAGTATTTTACGATGGTCGGGGAGCATTCAATATATAAAATAATAAATGATAATAAATTAATTGATGATACTATGAAGGAAGACAAACGGTTTTTTATCGTTACTGTTTTTTACTTATAGCCCTTAAATAAGCTCTCCTGTTATAAAAGTTTTTATAAAAAAGCTTTAGTGAAATCATGAAAATAAGTTGCTGTTTCCATCATAAGAAATTAAGTGCAAGATTGCTTTTTGTTTTTTGCGGGTAAGCATTCTGAAATTTTTTAAAAGCAGAGATTCCGCTTTGCTTGATATTCTATCATCATGGAGATTTGTAGTCTTTTCTTTTGTTGCTATATTAGCATAAAAGAAAGAAACAGGTACATCCAGTATATCGGCAATTTCTTGCAAGCGTTCTGTGCTAACGCGATTTATGCCTTTTTCATATTTTTAAATTTGTTGAAAAGTAATACCTAAGCGACTGCCTCATTGTTGTTGCGAAAGCTCTATGATGTTTCTGCTGAGACGAATTTTTTTGCCTATGCAGATATGGTTAAAATGTGGATTTTTTGCGCTCACTTTATTCCCCCTATATGCGAGTGCCCTCGCATTGGTATTTCGGGGGCTGGAAGTGCTGACATCGCATCAGCCCCTTGCTTTTAGTGCTTGAGGCACTTGGACATAACAAGAGCCCCCAGAAATTCTGGGATATCCATTAAGCAGATTTATTCTGTGTTCGATGTTAGGGCTTCTGGGGCCCTATAGATGCGTATACGACCAATATCACAAGCTCATTCGTAATGATAATTCTCTCAAATCGCCAATTAGAATTGAAGGGAGATGCTTGTTTATTTTTTTACAAAATTTATATGCAATCTTTGCAATATGTTTCTCTGTTTTGATGATATTTCGATATAATAGATTATTCCAGAGCAAAACTGTGCGAAGATTTGTTATTGTTCAGATGTTGCTTTTTCATTGTCGTGCAGAGGACGCGCTTCAGAGGCAAGCATAATGGGAACGCCGTCGCGAATAGGATAGGCGAGCTTTGCTTTGAGTGAGATTAATTCTTGCGTTTTTTTGTTCAAAGAGAGCGTGCCTCTTGTAAGTGGACAGACAAGCAATTCAAGCATTTTGGGATCGGTGGTCATTTTTTTCATATTAGCAATACTCATCAGTTTAAATGATAATCTTCCCCTGTTTGTTTCATGAGGGAGCGTTCCGTTAAAGCAAGAAGAGTTTGAGCACGGCTGCCAATATCTGGAGCTTCTAATAGAGCTTGTTTTTCTGCTGGTGTAAAGGGGATAAGGGCTGAAAAAGCATTGACCAATAGAGGGGTGGGGGCTTGTATAATACTGCTCCAATTATATTCCATTTCATTTATTGTGAGATATTTTTCAACAATATTGAGTAAATTGTCTCGATTAATGTTTTCTGCAATAAGAGGCTCTTGTAAATCTTCTATGTTTGAGCGGATGAGAGCGGTTCGATAAGATTTTGTATTCACGAGTTCTTGTTCTAAGGTAAAGCGGCAAACACCTTGTAAGATAATGAAAAGTTGACCATTTCCTGTTTCATTGTAGTTCGTAATGCGCCCTATACAGCCTATTTTGTAAAGTTTTGAGGAAAAGCGATCTGTATCTGATGAAAGCGGTTGAATGATCCCGATTAAACGATTGGACAGCATAACATTTTCAACCATTTCCAGTGCTTCTGGTTCAAAAATGTTGAGCGATAAAAAACCACCCGGTAGTAAAAGTGCTCCTTCTAGCGGGAAAAGAGCAATTTGCTTTGGGAGATCATTTTCGCAATTGTAATAGATATTGCCAGCTTTCATGAGTATTTTGTAACCTTTATTTGATGAAGTTTGGTAGGTAAATAAACGCAATTTATGACACTATTGAGAGACAAAAATTTACAAAGCAGAAAAATAAACCTGTTGTATATTAAATTATTTGATAAAATACCTGAAGTCTTTACCTCTTTTAAAAGATATGAAAACCTTTTGTTTTAGATTGTACTGTGCAAGAGGGGTATTGCTTGGTGATTCGCTTGAGGGGGCAGCTCCCTGCTTTTTTCAAGCTGTATTTTTATGGCCTTTGATTTTCTCTCCTTGATGTTCTGAAATGTGGCCAGTTATGATATTTCAGAATGCTCAAAAGGCCAATCATTATAATGCTTTTGCAATAGACTATGCAAGTTTAAAATGAAAGTGCTCTCATCACTTTATTAATGACAGCGTGATAAAGATAGGCTATAGGTCTAAAAATGTCGGAAAGAGCGTTGTCGTTTCTTTCATTCTTTTGCGGGAGAGTGCAGATTGCAAGTTTTTGCATATGCCGCCGAAGGGGAAAACAGCCCATAATCTCTCAGGCCTTAAGGACCGTAAAAGAAGAAAGACATATCTGGAAAGTCGGAAAGGTCCGCGCCGAAGGTGTAAGCGAAAGATCTTTTCGCGAGTCTCTCAGGTTTATGACAGAGGGGTGCAGAGACAGCCATAGTGTATGGCGTTAGCGCGACTTTGGAGATATTATGGGTACATCACAAGAATTTGAAACATCTTCTTTAAAAAAACTTCCTTTATATGAATTGCATGAAAAAGCTGGAGCAAAATTTGGAGCTTTTGCAGGCTGGGAAATGCCTTTGACTTATCCTCTTGGTGTTTTGAAAGAGCACCTTCATACGCGTGCACATGCGGGGCTTTTTGATATTTCTCATATGAAATTGATCGCTGTAGAGGGACCACAAGCAGTAGAATTTTTATCCTATGCTTTTCCTCTTAATGCTGCATTGTTAAAGATTGGTCATTCACGGTATAATTACTTGCTAAATGAGCAGGCTGGCATTTTGGATGATCTGATCATTACGCGTTTGACGGAATGCCGTTTTATGTTGGTTGCTAATGCTGGGAACGCAGAAGGTGACTTTGCTGAATTGCAAAAGAGGGCTGTTGATTTTGACTGTCAGGTGATTGCTCTTGAAAGAGTCTTGCTTGCTCTCCAAGGTCCTCAAGCAGCGACTGTTATGGCGGATGCGGGAGTGCCTGGTAATGAGTTGTTGTTTATGCAAGGGTTTGAACCACAACAAGATTGGTTTATAACCCGTTCTGGTTATACAGGAGAAGATGGTTTTGAAATTGCTCTCCCTATAGCGTATGCGCCTGCATTGGCTGAAAAATTACTCCAAGATTCTCGTGTTGAGTGGATTGGACTTGCGGCGCGTGATAGTCTTCGGTTGGAGGCTGGGTTGTGTTTGCATGGCAATGATATTACGCCTGATACCACACCCATTGATGCAGCTCTGACATGGGCTGTGCCTAAAAGTGTTCGAGAAAAAGCACAGTTTTATGGAGCAAAGGCTTTTCTTGAAGCACTTGAGAGAGGTCCTTCTCGTTGTCGTGTTGGATTAAAACCGCAAACACGTCAACCTATTCGTGCGGGCGCGGTGCTGCTCGATGATGAGGGTAACCAGATTGGGGTGGTAACATCAGGTGGTTTTGGTCCTTCTTTTGATGGTCCTGTAGCGATGGGTTACGTTCCTGTTGGTTGGAAAGTTGAAGGAACAGAAGTCTTTACAGAGCTGCGTGGCAAAAAGATTGTACTGTCTGTTCATTCACTTCCTTTTGTTGAACAACGTTATTTTAAAGGATAAATTTCTATGTCTAAAACTTATTTTACAGAAGATCACGAATGGCTGTGTGTTGAAGGACAAGTAGTTAGAGTTGGCATTACACATTATGCGCAAGAACAGCTAGGGGATTTGGTTTTTGTTGATTTACCGCAGACTGGAACGCAACTTTCCAAAGGGGATGCTGCTGCTGTTGTGGAATCGGTGAAAGCAGCTTCGGATGTTTATGCTCCCCTTGATGGTGAAGTGGTCGAAATAAATGAGGCATTGGCAGATAATCCTGAATTGGTGAACCAGAAAGCCGAAAAAGAAGGTTGGTTATGGAAAATGACATTGCAGGATGAAACGCAACTTGAAGGGTTGATGGATGAGGTTGCTTATAAGGCGTTTATTGGATGAGTGCTATGTCAGGACGTCATTTTTTTTCTCGCCATATTGGGCTTCGTCCCGATGAAACACAAAAAATGCTTGATGTTTTAGAGCTTGATTGTGTTGAGACGCTTGTTTCTCAAGCTGTTCCGCACTCTATCCATTTGGGACGACCACTTAATCTCCCAAAGGCAGCAAGTGAGAGTCAAGCCTTGGAAGAACTCTCCAAAATAATGGGGCAGAACAAGGTACATAAAAGTTTTATTGGACAGGGGTATCATGGAACATCTGTGCCTCCCGTTATTTTGCGGAATCTTTTTGAAAATCCAGCTTGGTATACTGCTTATACACCCTATCAGGCGGAAATTAGCCAAGGACGTTTAGAGCTTTTGTTTTACTTTCAGACACTCATTAGTGAACTTACTGGTTTGCCTGTTGCCGCTGCTTCACTGCTTGATGAAGCAACTGCTTTAGCAGAAGCAAATGCAATAGCTGTGCGTTTTGCACGTGAGAAAAAAACAAAGATTTCTCTTCAGAGTCTTTTGCATCCTCAGACCTTGGGTGTTGCACAAACACGTGCTCAAACACAAGGTATTCAGATGAGCAAAAATAGCGAAATTTGTTCTGATACGGCTGCAATTGTTCTTTCTTGGCCTGATACAAAAGGCTTTTTTAATGATTACAGTGAAGTTATTAAAGAGGCAAAAGCAAAAGGAGCGCTGGTCATTGTTGTTGCTGACCCTTTGGCGCTGACCCTTATGGAGGCACCAGCAAAATGGGGTGCTGATATTGTTGTCGGCTCGATGCAACGTTATGGTGTTCCGATGGGATTTGGGGGACCACATGCTGGTTATCTTGCAGTTAGTGATACGCTCACACGCTTTCTTCCAGGGCGGATTGTTGGTCAATCCGTAGATACGAAAGGGCGTGTTTGTTTTCGTTTAGCATTGCAAACACGTGAACAACATATACGGCGAGATAAAGCAACGTCGAATATTTGTACAGCACAGGCTTTGTTAGCAAATATGGCAACGGCTTATGCTGTTTGGCATGGGCCACAGGGTTTACAGGAGATTGCGTGGCGCGTTCATCATTTAACATGCCGTTTTGTTGTCAGTTTAGAGGCAGTAGGTATTCCTTGTGAAGGAAAATATTTTTTTGATTGTGTCAGCGTTGTTGTTAAGGGAAAAGCACGGGAGATTGTACGCCAAGCAAAAGCAAGTGGGTATCTCCTTCGTGTTCTCGATGATGATAGTGTTGCCATCAATTTTGATGAATTGTCAACAGAAGAGGATGCTCATGCTTTAGCACAGTTTTTTGGAGCAGGGTTAGTTGATGAAGCCTCTCCAAGACTTATGGGAGAAGGGCGTGATACTGCTTTTCTTTCACAGCCCTTTTTTCATGCGGTTCATTCAGAGACCGATATGATGCGCTTTTTACGTCGTTTGTCAGATAAGGATTTGGCGCTGGATCGGGCCATGATTCCACTTGGTTCTTGTACTATGAAGCTTAATGCGGCTGCTGAATTGATGCCTGTGAGTTGGTCTACGGTCGCTAATATACATCCCTTCGCACCTCAAGAAGATGTTGTGGGTTATTTGGAAATGATTCATCAACTTAATGCGTGGTTGTGTGAAATTACAGGCTTTGCACAAGTTTCTTTTCAGCCAAATTCTGGTGCTCAAGGGGAATATGCAGGGCTTTTGGCAATTCGCCGCTATCACCAATCGCGGGGAGAACATCAACGTACGATTTGTCTTATTCCTGCTTCTGCCCATGGTACTAATCCTGCATCTGCTCATATGGCAGGCATGGAAGTTATTGTGGTAAAATGCTTGAGTGATGGTGATGTTGATATTGATGATCTCAAAATGAATGCACAATTGCATAAGGAGCGTTTGGCAGCTCTTATGATAACCTATCCTTCCACCCATGGTGTTTATGAGGAAAGTATTAAGGACATTTGCTCTGTTATCCATGAAAATGGCGGGCAAGTTTATTTTGATGGTGCTAATCTGAATGCACTTGTTGGGCTTGCGCGTCCAGCAGATATTGGTGCAGATGTTTGTCATATGAACCTTCATAAAACATTTGCTATTCCTCATGGTGGGGGTGGTCCTGGTGTGGGACCGATTGGAGTAGCAGAGCATCTTACGCCATTTTTGCCGGGGCATGAACAACAGGGGAGCGCCTGTGCTGTTTCAGCAGCGCCTTATGGAAGTGCATCTATTCTTGTTATTACTTGGATGTATATTCGAATGATGGGTGCTGATGGTTTGAAATATGCAACACAAACAGCAATTTTAAATGCCAATTATATTGCTGCGCGTCTTTCTCAGGCTTATCCCATTCTTTATCGAGGCAAAAATGGACGGGTTGCTCACGAATGTATTGTCGATACACGCGTGTTGAAAGAACAATATGGGGTCAGTGTTGATGATATTGCAAAACGTCTCATTGATTACGGATTTCATGCGCCAACAATGTCTTTTCCTGTTCTTGGAACTTTGATGATTGAGCCAACGGAATCAGAACCCAAAGCAGAAATTGATCGTTTTTGTGATGCTTTGCTTTCTATTGCGGAAGAAGCTAAGAAAGTCGGTAGTGGTATTTGGCCAAAAGACGATAATCCATTATTTCATGCACCACATACATTGATTGATACGGTAGATGATGCTTGGGCACGACCTTATTCACGACGAGAAGCTGCTTTTCCCAATAGCTCTCTTGATCCAGCAAATAAATATTGGCCGCCTGTTTCACGTATTGATAATGTTGCTGGAGATAGAATGCTGATTTGTTCTTGTCCACCATTGGGAAACAGCTATTAAATTTATTTGTTTATCCTGATAAAAGCCCACACAAAATGTGTGGGCTTTTATTGTCATATCTTCCGAATTTAATGATTTTGTTTTTCGTTACTCTCGTGATCATTTTGAAATAAATTGATAATTTCTATTATCCTCATATGCTTAAGTATTTTAATGAAAATATTGATGAACAAAATTGGGGGAGGGCATATTGATGTATAATTGTATGTTTGACTGTTTCATCCTATTTTAAAGCACTGAAGAATTTTTTAGTGAAAGGGATGATTTTATCACTTTGTTTTTTTAGAAAGCTTTAAATGTAAATACGTTTATAGCGATTTCCTAAAGAAGTGAGAATTTCATTAGGGATGGTATTGGCATCGGTTGCTAATTTTTCAAGGGTTTGATGGGGGCCAATGAGTTCTACCCAATCACCTCTTTGGGGTTTTTTATCAAGATCAGTAGCATCAACTATAATAGAATCCATAGAAATGCGTCCAACAATAGGGAGTTTGTGCCCCTTGAAATAAACGCTGCCTTTATTGGAAAGAATGCGCGGCCAACCATCTGCATAACCGGTGGAAATGGTTGTCAGAGTGCTTGGTCTGCGGGTAATAAAGCTTTCGTCATAACCAACAGGCATTCCTGTATCAGTAAAGCGGCTTTGCAGAACTTGGGCTTCAAGTTTTATAACGGGTTTAAGAGTGGTTTGATGTTTGCTATGGGGATTAACACCATAAAGCGCAATGCCAGGGCGGACAAGATCAAAATAAAAATTTGAACCAAGAAAGATTCCTCCAGAATTGGCAAATGACACTTTACAGGCCGGTAACTGCGTAAGTATGGCTTTAAAAGCGGATAATTGTGTTTCATTGGATGAATGAGAGGCGTTTTCTCCATTTGCTAAATGACTGAGAATATATTTTATTTCTGCTTGTTGGAAAATTGTAGGTTGTTTGATGAGTTTTTGTAATTCTTGTTTGTCGAGTCCTAATCGGTTCATATGGGTATCGATTTGAATGATTGCAGGAAATCTTTTATGCTTTTTTTGGCAAAGTTTTTGCCATTCTTCGATAGTATGCCAAGAATTGAGAACAGGGATAATGCCCGATTGTGCAACAAATTCTTCTGCTGTGTGTGGAAGCCCATTGAGAAGAGCAATCATAACATTTTCTGGTAAGATGGTTTTTAATTGAAGTGCTTCTTCGATTTTGGCAACAAAAAAATTGCGACAACCAGCTTGATAAAGCGCAGGGGCAATTTTGTGTGCACCCAACCCATAGGCATTGGCTTTTACAACTGCTGAACATTGTGTTGGAGCAACACGTTTGGCTAAAGTTTTGTAATTTGCAACAATAGCATTCACGTTAATAGTTGCTACAGCTGTAGCAGGAAAGAATGTATTTTCCTCATCATTCATAAATTTATTCATTTTTAAATTTTCTCTTAAAATCAGTAAGAAACAATGTTCCCTTTGATTATTTCATATAGTTTTCTACGGTATCTAATATATAAAAAGGATCTAGGTGTTATTTGTTATTGTCAAAATTACAAAATCATGAGCAGTTCATACTAGATTATGTAGCATCAAAGCAATCTTTTAAGGTAACATGTTGATTTTTAGTATAATCACGCAAATATTTTATTTTCTTTTTGTATTTTATGAACATATTATTTTGTTTTGTTATGGGCATGCAAAGTGCAATATTTCGATCTCCTATGGGCGATAATACAGCCAAAGCAGAGCATTTATACTTATGAAATTGCAATGATCCTTATGGGGATTAAGCTGCCTGTAATGGTAATGTTTGCATCAATACTGTAAATAATCTTAGAAGTCTATCTTCATCTTGTTCATCTGAAGTGGTTCTTGTTAATGGGTATGGTTTAAATGCACAAACTATTTCTGATAGCGCTCTAAAGCAGTGGATTTTTCCGTTATTCGTTCCCAAGATGGTTATTCGGCATTTTTGTGATCCATAACCTCGTTTATTGAAATAGAAATCAAAAGAGAACAAGCATAAATGTAGCGGTATACATATAAGCGGTTTTATGAGTGAAAATTTATTCTGAAATATTCTCGTTTGCTTTGGCAAAGATACGAGTAATAACGGCCATTCTGTCTCGTGTTGAATGTTATAAAATGGCTATTGCTTTTTGATGAATTTAATTGTGTTGAAGCAGACTGTTATAAAAAGGATAGTTATTTGTTTAAATAGTTAAAAATACCTGCGTTACATTTTTTTGTTTGTCATTGATCATGATAATGCAATCTAGTGTTTTGTGTGTTTTTTCTTTGCAACTAATTTTGATACAAAAGTGTTAATCTTATGATTTGTATTTTAAGAAAAATATTGGCAGGTGGTGATACAGATATTATATCACTTTAAAGATTCCAGATTGAATGAAAATAAGGGAACAGTTTTATGAATATGTCGGCTACTCATGTTCAGTCAAACATTAGCGGCGTTGCGTCAAGCTTTCCTATTCCTGAAAATGT
This sequence comes from Bartonella pachyuromydis, assembly GCF_039543065.1. Classification (NCBI taxonomy): domain Bacteria; kingdom Pseudomonadati; phylum Pseudomonadota; class Alphaproteobacteria; order Hyphomicrobiales; family Bartonellaceae; genus Bartonella; species Bartonella pachyuromydis. Next base: position 48,847 of record NZ_BAABJA010000009.1, read on the forward strand.
GTTCGCGCTTACTGTTCAGGAAGTTTATCATTATACAGATCGTTTGTTTAAATTTCGCTTGAACCGTCCAGAAAGTTTTCGTTTTCGTTCTGGTGAATTTGTGATGATTGGTTTGCCAAATGCACAAAAACCAATTTATCGTGCTTATTCGATTGCAAGCCCTTTTTGGGATGAACAGCTTGAGTTTTTCTCAATCAAAGTTCCAGGGGGACCATTAACCGAACATCTGCAAAAAATTAAAGTTGGCGATACGGTGCTTATGCGTAAGAAGCCGACAGGGACATTGGTTCTTGACGCTCTTATTCCTGGCAAGCGTCTTTATCTGCTCTCCACAGGGACGGGGGTGGCTCCTTTTGCAAGTCTTGTTCGTGATCCTGAAACTTATGAGAAATTTTCAGAAGTCGTGCTTATTCAAACAACCCGTGAGCGAGATGAGCTTGCTTATGCGAAAGATCTTGTTGCCTCTTTGCAGCAAGATCCATTGATTGGAGAATATACACAACAGTTGAAGTTTTATCCTATGACTACTCGCGAATCTTCTGAGCATATGGGGCGCATTACAACTGTTATGGAGAGCGGTGCGTTTTTTGAAACGACTGGTTTACCAAAAATTTCTCCTGATGAAGATCGCGTGATGATTTGTGGATCTATGGCAATGTTGAAGGACTGTGCAAGAATGTGCGAATCCTTTGGTCTTGTTGAGGGTGCTAATAATGCGCCTGCTACGTATGTTGTGGAGCGTGCTTTTGTCGGATGATGGTGTAAGTGCTTTACATTTTTATGTGTGAAAATCTACAGGACACAAGTCTTTGATATTTTTATTTCTAGAAAAGGTGTCTTTCTCTTCTTTCAACAGGAGTGGGGGCTTTTTCAAGTCTTGATTGGTGGTCTTGAAGTTTATAAAAATTTTCAGAAATAGTACTTATTCAAACAACTTATCAGTGAGATGCATTTGCTTGTACCAAAGATCTTGGCATCTTTTTACAACAAGATGCAATGATTGGCGTATATGTACAACAGTTAAAGTTTTATCCTGTGTCCCTCATGAATCTCTTGAGTATATGGAGAGTGATTATTTTGTATAATATATGATTGTTCATTTTGAATGAGAACCCTGAATATTGTGGGACTCTCTTATTTCATATCCTCTCCTATTGAATCAATCAAAATCATTCGCTTGCACATTACAAGCAGAATCAGTATGGCCTGAAGGTTTTTTATAATAAAGAGGTCAAAAATGCTTGTTATAAATCTCATTTTAGTTGCCAAGGGCTATAGCAACATTGGAAACGATTCGTTAATAAAATTTTTCCTGATGGAGACCTAGTGATGATTTGTGATTTTATGGCAATGCTGAAGGATTGTAAAAAGATGTGTGATCCTTTTGTCTTGTTGAAGGAGTTTATAATGAGCCAGCGTCTTATGTTGTGGAGCGTGCTTTTATAGGGTGAGAGGAGAGCTGTGTTTCTGCATGTGCTAATGTGCTTATTGCATCCCAATCTCCTGCTGCTATAAGCTGCTTTGGAGCTATCCAAGAACCGCCAACGCAAAAGACGTTAGAAAGTTGGAGCCATTGCCTTGCATTTTCTTGTGTAATACCGCCTGTTGGGCAAAACCGGATTTCAGAGAAGGGAGATGCCAAGGCTTGAATAAAGGTGATCCCTCCTGCTGCGTTGGCAGGAAAAAATTTGCAATATAAATAGCCTTTATTCCACGCTTGCATTAATTCACTTGGTGTCATCACGCTAGGTAGAAAAGGGATTTCACTGTTATGTGCACAATTGATTAATTGATTTGAGAAACTAGGGCTTACAATAAATTTTGCTCCTGCACGTTCGGCTTATTCATAATGCTTTGTGTTAAGAATCGTTCCTGCTCCAACAATTGCTTGCGGGACTTCTTGTGTAATTGCTTTTATTGCATCGCATGCATTGGGAGTTCGCAATGTGATCTCAATTGTTTTGAGTCCGCCTTTAATAAGGGCGCGTGCTAAGGGAATAGCACTTTGCAGATTATCAATCTGCAAAATAGGTATAACAGTTTGTTGTTGAATAAGTGATAAAAGCGCATCTATTTTCTGGCACATGATGTTTTTCTCTTAAGAGGTGATATTGTTTACTATAGTTTGATTAATCACAATATGTTAAAGAGTGGGTGAATAAATCTTGAAATTGAATGAAACGCGCGTTATGGCAAAAAACATGGAAAAAAAATTTAGAGTTGCTGCACTTTATTGCTTTGCAGATTTGAAGCATTATCGTCAATTACAAAAGCCTTTGCAGGATTTATGTCGGGAAAATGATATCAAAGGGACCCTGCTTTTGGCAAAAGAGGGCATTAATGGAACTGTTGCGGGGTCTTGTGCTGCAATTGAAACATTAGTGAGTTTTATTACGGCGGAGCCAGCGTTTCAAATGCCGGAGATTAAATATTCATGGGCATCAAAAATGCCATTTCATCGCATGAAAGTGCGGTTGAAGAAAGAGATTGTAACAATGGGGGTTGAAGGTATTGATCCGTTAAAGGTTGTTGGAACTTATGTTGACCCTGAAGATTGGAATGCCCTTATTCAAGATGAAGAGACAATCCTTATTGATACGCGTAATGATTATGAATATGCGATTGGAAGTTTTCAAGGAGCAATTGATCCGCTTATTAAAACATTTCGTGAATTTCCTGAATGGGTACGCAAGCATGAAGCTGATTTAAAGAAGAAAAAGAAAATTGCCATGTTTTGTACAGGCGGGATTCGCTGCGAAAAATCAACAGCTTATGTACGTGAGCTTGGCTATGAACAGGTGTATCATTTAAAAGGCGGAATTCTGAAATATTTGGAAACAATTCCAAAAGAAGAAAGTTTGTGGTGGGGAGAGTGCTTTGTTTTTGATGAGCGTGTTTCTGTTCAACATGGTCTTGAAGAATGTGGACGTGAACTTTGTCGTGCGTGCCGTTCTCCTCTTAATGCTGAAAGTAAATTGTCACCTCATTATGAAGAAGGTGTTTCATGTGATGCTTGTTATGAAACACGTAGTGAAGCTGATAGGCAGCGTTTTCGCGAACGTCATAGGCAGTTTCAATTAGCTAAATTGCGGGCAATTGATTCTCATCAAGAGTCTTAAAGGCATTTTTTTGTCAAACTTAAATTTTTCACTTTTTTATTAAGAGAGAAAAATTTTCAATGATTTTTGAAAAATATTTTAGAAGGTTCAGCATTGCTCGGTTTTTGTTTGCTGTGAAAATTTAAGCTATTGGATTATAAGGATTAAATTCTCATTGGTTATTTTTATAATCAGTTTCCTTTAATTCCTTATATTTGGTTGATTACAAATTGTTTTAACTCTGAATTACTAAAAACTATTCAATGATAGTTTTTATGAAGGAGAGAGCATAAAGGAGCGTGTGAGTTGATGCTTGTTTAGGTAAAATATGCAATGAATGCATTATTTATGTAAAGGGATCAGTCTATGTGTGGGGTGAAGATGAGGATGATTGGCTCATGATTTCATAAATATAAAGACAGCGATGCTATCGAACGCATTATTATAAGCATTGTTATGATGGAACGTTCAGAGATCCATAGGAATTGTCATTGTAAATTGAGTAACAGGTAATTCTCCGACACGAAAACTTAAGCAAAGCAATTTTAAAAACAAAATTGTAAATAAGTATCACAAAGATAAGGGCTTGGTATGAAGTTTGTAAGCCATTATAAAAAGATGAAGTGACTTAATTTGTGATTTTTTTGCATCATATTCTCTTAAAAAATTAAAAAATGTTTAAAATAAAAAAAATGATTGAAATGAATAGGAATTCATCTTATATGGAGCCTTGCCCAAAGTCGCACGTGCCTGTGGGTGTCCACTGGTTCTCAAATGGTGAGATTAACCGGTACGGTACCTGGAACTAACCTCTCCAGTCATTCTTACGGCCAACCGAAAGAGTGAGGACATCTTGAAGCAACGACGGTGCGGGCCTTTCTGGTGTCTTCCAGCTGTCCAAATGCTGAGATAACTATAGAGGCACACCTCATTGCCTTCAGTGCGGAAATGGTTTTCTTAACTCCAATCAAAAAGGCAGATAAAATAGGACAACGCGGTTTCTGCGCTGTTTTTTCATTGTATGCAATATTGGTTTCTTTCTGATTATGAAGGTAGTCAGAGTGCTGATATTAGCTATGTGTTTTGTCTTTTGGCTATTGGCGGCTCTATGCTGTCCAAGCATAGAGGAGGGATTTTATTCCCTTAGGAGAATTTGTGATGGTAACGCAACGTATTCGCGATTTTCTTGCAACACATCATTCTGAAGGCCCATGTTTAATTGTTGACCTTGATGTTGTCCGTGAAAATTATTTAAATTTTGAAAAAGCTCTTCCGCAGTCTCGTATTTTCTATGCGATAAAGGCAAATCCAGCTCCTGAGATTTTGAGTTTGCTTACTTCTTTAGGCTCGTCTTTTGATGCGGCTTCTGTTGCAGAAATTGAAATGGCTTTAAAAGCAGGGGCAACGTGTGATCGTATTTCTTTTGGAAATACGATTAAAAAAGAGCGTGATATTGCCCGTGCATATGCACTTGGTATTTCATTATATGCCGTTGATTGTATTGAAGAAGTCGAGAAAATTGCACGAGTTGCTCCAGGGGTTCGCGTGTTTTGCCGTGTTCTTACTGATGGAAAAGGTGCAGAGTGGCCTTTGTCTCGTAAGTTTGGTTGTGTTCCTGCTATGGCGGTTGATGTATTACGTCGAGCACATCAATTAGGCTTAGAGGCGTATGGTGTTTCTTTTCATGTCGGGTCTCAGCAAACAGATCTTGGTGCGTGGGATCGTGCTTTATCGGATGCGGCTACAGTTTTTAAGCGTTTGGAGAACGAAGGAATTTCCTTGAAATTGGTTAATATGGGTGGTGGTTTTCCAACACGTTATTTGAAAGATGTTCCTAGCGAACAAGCTTATGGTACGGCTGTTTTTGATTCGTTAAAGAAATATTTTGGCAATCGTATTCCTGAAACGATCATTGAACCAGGGCGTGGAATGGTTGGTAATGCCGGTGTTATTCGTACAGAAGTTGTTCTTATCTCCAAGAAAGCAGACAATGATAATGTCCGATGGGTTTATCTTGACGTGGGAAAGTTTAACGGTCTTACTGAGACTATGGATGAAGCAATTCGCTATCCTATTGAAACGCCTCATGATGATAAGGCAATGGAGCCTTGCATTTTAGCGGGGCCAACGTGCGATTCGGCAGATGTTCTCTATGAAAAAACACCTTATTTGCTCCCTTTATCTTTAACAGTGGGCGATGAGTTGTTGATTCATGGAACGGGTGCTTACACGGCAACTTACGCATCTGTTGCCTTTAATGGGTTTGAACCTTTGCGATCCTATATAATTTAAGTCTTTCTTTATTGATAACAAAGTGTATAGTGGGTAGGTGTGTGACAAATATGGATATGATACATTTTCAAACAAAAGATGGTATGCTTTTAAACCTTGCATATGAGCAAGAGGCTGACGCGCCGTATCGGGAACAACTGCTTGATTTAGTTCTGGGAAAGGGGCGCAAGCGTAAGTCATCAGAGGCTTTGCGTCGTGGCAGGTTGGCTGCGTGTGGGCTGTCTTTTGTTGTTAAAAATACGCTTGGAGAGCTTGTGGGCAGTGTACGTCTTTGGCATGTTCAGTTTAAAAAAGGACAAAATGCAATGCAACATGCTTTGCTTTTGGGACCTCTGGCTGTTGCAGAAGAATATTCTGGTATGGGGATAGGATCCGTTCTTATGCAACATGCAATTAAAACGGCAAAAGAGCTCGGTTATGGTGCCATTTTTTTGGTGGGTGATTGTGCATTTTATCAGCGTTTTGGTTTTTCAAATAGTCTCACAAAAAATTTGGCAATGCCTGGTCCTTATGAGAAACATCGTTTTCAAGCGTTGGAATTGATACCAGAATATCTTGCCGCGTGTCATGGTACTCTGATTCCTAGTGGAGAACGAGAAATTTTGAATCGCTTTCAGCGTCATAAAGTGGCTTAAAAGGCTTATTTATTTTTTAACAATACAGTTATTAAAGAACACTCCGTTTTATGTATGGCAAGGTTTGCCGTGAAATATAGAATTTTAAGATAGCTTTGTTACCTCGCGTGTTTTTGCTTGCATTTGCATTTTGCCTTGTTTTTAAGGAGTTTTTGATAAAAATATTGATGTTATCTTTTATTGCTCTTTTTGTAGAGTTTTTCCATTGTTTCAAAAAGCTCTCCATTAGAAGTTTAAATAGAGGGAAGAACAGCAGAAATTGTCTTAAAACTTCGTTTTGAAAGAGTCATATATCTCAATAATTTACGATATCTAAACAGATTAATCTCTTTTGAGATTATAGATGCAGTTGTAACGAAAATATTTAGTTCAGTTTATATGGTTTAGATTTTGCGAATTAAAATGATGACTTCTCGATAAGGGAAGTTACCTTTTAAAAGGTTTTTTACTAAGGCAGATTCTCTACTATACTCAGTCATGCAAATATGCGCTTTTCATAGCTTGAATCAAGTGTATAGATGAATGTATTGACAATGACAAACATACTACTGTTGTATGTGATAGTTTTGCATGCCATTGTGTTAGACAAAGGGGTTAAATGTTGCATGATAACTCATCAATTTTACCACTGTATTTAAAGAGAAACAGCCATAAAATAGTGGGGAAGAGGTTCTTGATAGTGCAATTATAATGAAAGTGTAAGCTTTTTTTAGAGTTGAGTAGAACAATCAATTTACGTATTTAAAAACAAAGTCATATTATTACAATGTTGTCTCTCATAAAGACGTGAATACTCTTTCAATGATTTTTTTATCATAGAATCAGGGAGAAAAAGCCATCATAAAGATGTTTTTTTCTATTTTATCTGTACGGGAGAAGAATTTACAAGCATTTGAGATAAGGTAAGAGCTTTGTTGTTTTATAATCTCAAACTGTACAATTTTTTATTTATAAGCAGGTAATTTTTAAAAGTCTGCAGATACTTTTGCACTTAGTAGGATTTTGATGAGGCATAGGCATTGAGTATTTCAGGCTATGTCACCCATATTATTTTTTTGAAAGAGATAACGTCATAGGGGCGCGCGAGAAGCGATTGATGAAAGATAAAAGAATATTTTATAACTTTCGAGGGCAGGACTCAGTGACCTGAGGGGCTATCGATGAGTTGTGGTATTTTTTTGAGAAAAACAGTCATGCATGTCAAGACGAAAAAAATAATAGTCATGATCAAAAAAATGTCGCTAAAAGCCATAACCATTGCTTGTATACGCGCCATATTAAAAAGTTGGAAGAGCGCAAGTGTATGAGAATCAAAGGTTGCCGTTTTGAAGTATGCAGTGAGGCTTGAAAGCATTTCCATTGCCTGTCTATTTCCTTGTTGGAGAGTTTCGGCTATTCGTTCATAGTGGAGATCTGTGCGTTTTGTCATAAGAGTGCTAATAATAGCAAGTCCTACAGCACCACCAAGATTACGTGTAAGATTAAAAAGTCCAGAGGCATTTTGCATACGTTCTGGCGGGAGTGTTCCAAGAGCAATATTGTTCACAGGAACCATGCATAACATAATAGAAGCACCACGGAAAACTTGAGGCCAAAACAGTTCCCAAAAATCCCAGTTATCTGTGATGGAGCTTGCCAACCAGGTTCCTAAAGCAAAACCAAAAAGTCCTATTGCCATCATTAAACGTTCATCGATGCGTGTTGAAAGAAACCCAGCAATAGGCGCGGTTAATAACATGACAAATCCTGAGATGAATAATGTTTCTCCGATCATGAGGGCATCATAATGGCGAATTTGGCTCAAATAGACAGGATAAAGATATGTGAGTCCATAAAGGCCTATGCCAAGCATAAAAGAAAAAATGGCTGCGGTTGAAAAATTAAAATTGGCAAAAGTCGTAAGATCAACGATCGGTTCTTTTGCAGTCAAAGTGCGCCAGAAGAAAAAAACTGCAGACAAGATCATGATAATAAACATATTGAGAATCAGTTTATCGCTAAACCAATCATGGCGTGCTCCTTCTTCTAGAACATATTCTAAAGTTCCGAGAAAAACAGCCATAGATATAAGGCCTAACCAGTCAAATTTGGCCATTAAAGAAGGGTTTGCTTTATCAAAATCAATCAGTTTCCAAGCAAGAATTGAGATGATAATGCCACAGGGTACATTGATGAGAAAAAGCCAATGCCATGATGAGATATGACAAAGATAGCCTCCCACAGTTGGGCCAATGGTCGGAGCTAGTGTTGCTACTAGTCCAACAATAGGGGTGACAATTGGACGTTTGGAAGGAGGAAAAAGAATATAAGAGGCAACAAAAACGCTTGGGATAATTCCTCCACCGATAAAACCTTGGAGTGCACGGTAGATAATCATCTCTTCAATAGATGTTGCTGTTGCACAAAGAATAGAGGTAATCGTAAATCCAATAGCCGATATAGTAAAGAAGACGCGTGTTGAAAGCAATCTTCCTAAGAAACCAGAAAGAGGCAACATAATGACTTCAGCGATGAGGTAGGAAGTTTGAACCCATGAAATCTCTTCAGAACTTGCTGCAAGACCCGCTTGAATTTCAGCTAAAGAGGAGGAAACGATTTGAATGTCCAAAATAGCCATAAACATACCAAAGGCCATAGCAATAAAAATCACGATTTTACGGATTTCGATGTGCTCTTGAGAATGTTTTGCCTCTGATAGGGGAGATGTCATAGTAAGATCATTTACTTTTTATAAGAGATTTTTGTCTTGTGGCTTTGTTCGTGTATCAATTTCTACAGAGACACTCATTCCTGCTCTAATATGTCCGGTTTTTAAGACGTCTTCTGGAATAGAGATCCGTACTGGAATTCGTTGAACGATTTTGGTGAAATTGCCCGTGGCATTTTGTGGAGGGAGCAGGGAAAACACAGCCCCTGTTGCCGGTGCAATAGAAAGAACAATTCCTGTAAAAACATTTTTTTTGAAAGCATCAACAGTAATATAAGCCGTTTGTCCAACGCGAATATTTTGCAACTGTGTTTCTTTATAGTTTGCGTCAATATAAAGTTTCTGTGTAGGGACTAATGCTGCAAGACGTTGGCCATTTGCAACAAAATCTCCCGTTTTTGCCGTCAAATTGCCAATAATCCCATCAAATGGAGCCCGTATAATGGTTGAATCAAGATCACGTTGTGCTTTTTTACGGGTGAGTTCTAAGCTTTTTGTTTGGCTTTCTGTTTCATTTCGTTGTGCTTCTAGCACTTGAATATTCGCACGTGCTGCAGCTATTTGTGCATCGGCACGGTTAACATTTGCAATAGCTTGTTGGTAAGCTGATTTGGCATCATCAAGATCTGCTTGAGGAGCATAACGACTGTCTTTAAGCTCTGTAGTACGTTTTAGAGTGAGTTGCGCATTGGTTGCTATAGCGGAAGCAGCAGTTTTTTGTGCTTGTGCATCATCTAGTGCACTGTGAGCAGCTGTAATTTGTGCATCAATACGTAGCAGTGTTTTTTGTTGTGTGTTGAGGCGGGCTTCTGTCTGTTCCAAGGCGATTTTATAATCGCCATTGTCTAAGCGGAATAAGATATCATCTTTTTTTACAGTTTGGTTGGCGTTAATCGCGATTTTTTCTATATATCCATTTAATTTAGGTGCAATAGCCGCTATATCTCCTTGTACATAGGCATCGTCAGTGGTGAGCATATAACGCCATTGTGTTATCCATTTATAGCTAAACCACAGCACACAAAGAGCAAGGATGATAAGAAGAACATGAACTATTTTATTCTTTGTTTTTTTGAAATATCTGTTTGAAACAATTGTCTCAGATATGGGCATAATTCTACACTTTCAATTTTATGTTTCAATGAGTGAAATAAGCGTACCACTGTCATGGGCGTTATATGCATGTAAGGACAATTGAAGCTTTTCAAGCAATGAGACAATCTTGCAAGCATAATGCTAAATATAGGAACTTGCAAGTATCGAGATATTACTCTACCGTGCATTTTTTACAAATGCCTCGTATTTCTAAAGTACTCTTGCGCGCTTGAAAATCAATTGCTTGAACCATTTGTTTTAAGTCAGAGACAATCGCTTGATTTTGTATTTCATTCACCTTGCCACAGTTTTCGCAAATGATGAAGGTTGTGAGTTCGTGTTGGCAATTGTCAGGATGTAAACAGGCTACGAAAGCATTTACACTTTCAAGACGATGGATACATTTTAATTGTACGAGTTTTTCTAATGCACGATAAACTTGGAGAGGTGCGCGAAATCCCTCATCGCGTAAATGATCAAGAATTGCATAAGCAGTTAAAGGTCCTTTTGCATTCTTTAAAGTGTTTAGAACCAGTGTTTGGTTACGCGTAAGTTTAGATGACATTAACACCTTCCTATTACTCTATAGAAATCATAGAGCGTGTGAGGTCTTTGTGCAATGGTGAATTGTCGAAATATCTATCCTCTGTCTTGAAGCTTTTTTTGTTTTTAAAATATCTACACATGATTTTGTGAATTAAGTTAGTTTTTATAAAAAGGGATAAAAACGCATTTTTTTAAAAAAATGATATTGACTCTTTTGTTGAAAGGGTTCTATATAGCGTTCGTTGACGAGGGCAGTTTCTGCTTGCGATGGT
>NZ_BAABJA010000010.1:0-46212 GCF_039543065.1 Bartonella pachyuromydis
CAATAAAAGGGTGTGTGCGCATTAATCCCATAACCGTTTCACCATACTTTGGGGATTGTGAAGTGCGAGTTCAGGCAGAATGACCGTTAAGCCTCGCGGTAAAATTGGACCATATTTGGCAATCTCTAGAAAAGAACACTCCAAAACTACACAAAATACGGCGTAATGCCTCTCTAAAATGAAAAATCGATATGAAAATCTTTTTACATTAGAAAAATTATATAACAATTTGATTTATAAGTATATATTGTCTCTAAAAATAGATAATCACCTATAAGTGAAAATCTTTTTTGCTTTTTTGGTCATTTTTGGCTGATTTTGGAGTCAATTAAACTTTTGGATTGATTTTTTTCAAAGGGTCTTCAAAGGCGGTTTTCTGGGCTTTCACAGACTTTTTAAAAATCTTCAAAGGGTTTTCAAAGACCTTTCAAAGCCTTCTCTCATTTTTACCATGAAAACGCACTTTTTTCTGATTTTCGCTAATTTTCACAATTTTAGGTGTCAAAATCTGTTTTGACAAAACGCGCATTTAATGGTAAAAAATAACAATAAAAACAACAAATTACTACCTATTCCTAACTAATCCAACCTTTTCCCACTTAGTATAAAACCTAGTGTCAAACTAAATTCTTAGAGTATATTCTCTTAGTAAAACCACTCATTATCCAGATTTTAATCTAGATCCAAAAAGATTTTTTATAGAGAGAAAACTTTAGCGATTGGAGCTGATGAGCAGATTTTATAAGCTCTGTCTACTTTTCAGAAAACTTCAAAAACCTTTTAAATCCTTTTCTTTCAAGATCTCATTAAACACTATACCCACTGCCAAACATAAAGACACAGACAATGACTGATCACACATTTCTAGCTTATCTCACCTTCTACCACTGAGGAAAAAATATAAGAAACTATACTTCAAAAAATTATTTCTTCATGAATTCTGCAATAACACAATTTATCTCTCTTTAGCGCATATACAACTGCACAGAAACTACTATTTTAATATTACCTTCTCTTAAGAAACAGTATTTTCTCTTCTGTAAACCTTATCATGCCCTCTGTTCTCTATGAACAATAGGTTCAATACTGGCTTCAAAAAACACCTTTGTATAGTCATGTTGTGCCTGTAGATTACGCAGATCATCATTGCTAAGTTCTTCAAGAATAATCCCTTTATGCATAATTCCAACACGTTCACAAATATGTGCAACCACGGCAAGATCATGGGATACCATCAAATAAGTAAGCTTTTTTTCCTCTCTCAAGGATTTCAACAAATTCAAAATTTCAGCCTGTACTGACACATCCAATGCAGATGTTGGCTCATCAAGCAATAAAACCTCTGGCTCAATAATTAAAGCACGAGCAAGAGCAATACGCTGCCGTTGTCCTCCGGATAATTCATGCGGATAACGATAAAGAAATGAAGAATTTAAACCAACGGAATTTAAAGCATCGCGCACCCGTTCCTTTGGATTATCCATACCATGAATTTTAAGCGATTCAGAAAGAACAGTATGCACCATTTTTCTTGGATGAAGCGAAGAATAAGGATCTTGGAAAACCATTTGAATACGGCGTAGAAAATTCTTATCTCTTTTTTTGGGAACTTCTTCCCCATCAAAAATAAAACGGCCACTATAGTCAGAAATAAGCCCAACCAATGTATTCAAAATGGTTGATTTTCCACATCCTGATTCACCAATCAAACCATAAGCCTCACCACGCTTAATATGAAAATTAACATTTTTTACAACTGTTACTGCCTTGTGCCTATGCCCAAAGGTTACAGATAAATTAGAAACATCAATAATATTGTCACAATTGGTCACGGAGCAGCTCCTTCAATACCATTAACAATCGTGGGATTATACAACCAATCAGGATCACGCTCAGGAACAGCCAAAACATCAACAGGATTATCAAGCCTTGGCAAACTCGCTAACAAAGCCTTAGTATAAGGATGACAAGCGCGAGACAAATCAGATGCAGACAATTCTTCTAACACACGGCCCGCATACATAACCAAAACACGATCACAAAAATCGGCAATCATATTCAAATCATGACTAATGAAAATAAGCCCTGTTCCAGATTTGGTCACAAGCTCATCCAACACTGACAAGACCTGACGCCTCACTGTAATATCAAGCGCAGATGTTGGCTCATCGGCAATGATTAAATCAGGTTTTGGAATGAGCATCATCGCAATCATCACACGCTGCCCCATCCCTCCTGATATTTCATGAGGAAAGAGGCGCATCACATGTTCTGGATCACGAATATGAACAGATTCCAACATAGCAATTGTCCGCTCACGCGCCTCAGCTTTTGAAACACGGTAATGAATACAATAAGCCTCCATAATCTGGTCCCCAATCCGTATGAGTGGATTAAGTGAATATTTAGGGTCCTGTAAAATCATTGAAATACGCTTTCCCCGAATAGTTCTCATCTGAGATTCACTTGCGCGCAATAAATCGACATCCTCAAAGCGCATTTTTTTTGCTTTAACAATTGCTGCCCTTGGACTCAATTTAAGTATCGCTCGCCCCGTCATTGATTTTCCAGACCCAGACTCGCCAACAATACCGATTTTTTCTTTTCCTACAGAAAAACTAACACCGCGCACAACCTCAGCAATGCCACGCCTTGTAGGAAAAGCAATACGTAAATCTTCTATCTCTAATAATTTTTTAGCCATTGCGCGGATCCAATATATCACGAAGCCCATCACCCAAAAGATTGAAAGCAAGGCTTGCCAACAATATTGCACAACCTGGTATTGCCGCTAACCACCAATTTGTCATCATAAATTCACGACCTGTCGAAAGCATTGCTCCCCATTCAGGACTTGGGAGTTGAGCTCCCAACCCCAAAAAACCAAGACCAGCGGCCGTAAGAATAATCCCAGACATATTTAACGTTAAGCGTACCACCACTGAAGGAATACACATTGGTGCAATATGAAACAAAATAATCCGCAAAGCAGATGCCCCTTGCAAACGAACAGCAGAGACATAATCAGAGGAACGTATTGTCAAAGTTTCAGCTCGTGCTAAACGCGCGATTGGTGGCCATGCTGTAATGGAAATTGCAATAGATGCATTTTCAATTCCTGGTCCCAATGCCGCTGAAAAAGCAAGTGCTAAAATCAAAGCGGGAAAAGCAAGAAAAACATCAACAATACGCATAAGAACAGTATCAACCCATCCCCCTATATAGCCAGATACAGTTCCCACAATGAGCCCTATTGGGCCCACAATAATTGTCGTGAGAAAAACAACATAAAGCGTAATACGTGCACCAAAAACGAGACGACTAAAAATGTCACGCCCCAATTCATCTGTCCCAAAGTAATGCGACATAGAGGGCGATTGTAATCGATGCGCAAGATCATTGCTAACAAAATCATTGGTAGCAATCCAAGGAGCAAAAATTGCACATAAGATAATAATAAAAATAATAATCAGACCAAATACAGCAGAAAAATTACCAGAAAACTTGATCAATGCATGATAGATTCTTTGTACATTTGCTTGAAAAACTGATCGTGGAACAGATTCATTTAACCAACGCCCCAAAGAAACTGTCGATTGTGATTTATAATGATGCGTTATTGTCATATTCAACGTGTCCTTGGATCAAAAATTCGATAAAGCAAATCAGAAAATAAATTAATAACAACAAAGAGAAACCCTACCAATAGGGTGCAGCCGACAACTGCATTCATATCTCCGGCCAAAAGAGCATTCGTTAAATAATGCCCAAAGCCAGGCCAAGCAAAAACGGTTTCCGTTAACACAGCACCTTCTAAGAGAAAAGCATAAGAAAGTGCAACAACTGTGATAATCTGCACAGCGGCATTCCGAAAGGCATGCCCCCACACCGTCCGTGCCAATGATAATCCCTTTACACGCGCAGTAATGATATATTCCTGATTAAGCTGTTCAATCATAAATCCACGAGTCATACGACTAATATAGGCCATAGAACCAAAAGCTAAGATTAAAGCAGGCATAATAATATGACTGAAAACATTTCCAAAAGCTTCCCACTGCCCTTGACGAGCAGTATCCCAGAGAAAAAATCCCGTTTTAGGTTCAAAAGAATATTCATAAAGGAAATCAATCCGTCCTGGCCCCCCAATCCAACCAAGCTTAGCATAAAAGATTAATAACGCCATTAATCCAAGCCAAAAGGTTGGAGTGGAATAACTGAGAAGTGTAAAAACACGAACAAAGTAATCAATAAATGAATCGCGATACATTGCCGCAAAAACACCAAATGGAATACCAAGACTCGTGCCAATCACAATAGCAACTGTAGCAAGCTCTAATGTTGCAGGAAATACCCGCATAATATCTTCTAAGACAGGACGCCCTGAAGTTAAAGCATCTCCAAAGTCAAACAAAAAGACATTGCGAAGATAATTCCAATATTGAACAATCAACGGCTGATCAAGACCCAACCTATGAAACATTGCATCATAGGCCTCCTGACTGATATTATCACCAAGAATAGCAAGAACGGGATCTAAGGGAAGCAAGTGACCAATAAAAAAAGTAATGGTCACCAAACCAAGCAATGTGACAAAGACTGAAATGAGCAGCTTCGATAGCTTGAAAAAAAAGTCCCATATGAACATTTTTTTCTGCGTCTGTGATACTACTCTTTCAGAATCTGAAAATGGCAAAACCATTATAATATCCCCCTCCATAGCTACCAAACATAAAGCAAACACCTTCTTTATAAATCAAGCAATCCCTAATCAAACACGTTCTACAATCTTTTCTCACAACATGCCTATTTTTATTTTTCTGCATCACTGTAGTAAAGTCTAAAACTATTCCAAACCCATTTTTTTACTGCAGGTCCCATACCAACGGTATAATATGTCTGAAATAAATAAACCATAGGACCATGTTCAAACACATAATGCTGTAAAGAACGATACTGCGCAATGCGTTTATTTTGATCTTGCTCAAACAAAGCATCCATCACCATTTTATTGATATTTTCATCATAATATCCAGCACGCCAAGCCAGATACATGTTATGTTTTTTTGTAAAAGTTGGATCAGGATTAAAAACATGGTTTAATGAAGCAGGATGTCCATCAGGATCAGCACTTCCCCACCCCATAATAGCACTATCATAATTCCCACCACGCACGCGGCTCAATAACTGATTTTGCGCCATTTTTTCAATGGTAAGCTCAACACCAATTTCGCGCGCATTGGCTTGAATAGACTGCGCAACAGATGACATATAACTAAGACTACCAACTAAAAGATTAGCTTTAAATCCATTAGGATAACCTGCCTCACTAATCAACTGTTTGGCTTTTTTCAAATTCAATTTAAAGGGTAATCCTTCTTTTTCATCCAAAGCACCAGGAATTCCCAACGCCATATAACTGGCACGTGGAATCCCAACACCCTTTAAAACGCTCCTTCCAAGCCCCTTATAATCAACCAAATAACGAAGAGCCAAACGCACTTTTTCGTTAGCAAAAATTGCATTTTTATTGTTCAGGGAGAGATAAATAATCTGCGGTCGCAAAACGCGGCTAATTTTGACGTCTCCCCTCTCTTTTTCAATATCTAAAACATCCTCTGAGGAAAGATCACGCGCTATATCCACATCACCTTTTTCCAAAAGAAGTCTTTGACTTGCTGAATCCGCAACATGCTGTACAATAATTTGCTTAATTTTAGGTGCGTCTCCCCAAAAATATTTTTTAGCTTCCAATACAACTTTTTCCCCTGGAGACCAACGTACCAATTTATAAGGTCCAACACAGGCCGAATGCGTTGCCAAATATTTATTGCCCATATCACCGTTAATACTTTCTGCTTCAACTGTTTTTCGATCAAGCAAAGCAGAAGCATAGGATTGTCCAATAGCTGTCAATATAAGCTGAATAGGATAAGGTTTATCTAATTTTAGCTGTAAAGTTTTATCATCAAGAGCTTGAATATGCGTTTCCACATTATCTTTATTAAAGCCATAATCCATCAAAAACTGGGCATACCCTAATCCCAATTTGATAATCCGCCGCATTGACCAAGCAAGATCTTGTGCTTTCGCTACCCTTCCATCATCAAACTTTAAATCATCACGCAGATGAAAAACAATTCTTTTTCCACCATCTAAAACATCCCAAGACTTGGCCATAGAAGGGCGAATTCTTTTAGGATCATGCTTATCATACTCCACTAACGCACTACAAATATTTGTCAATAATTCACTCGCGACAACTTCAACTACTTGAGCTGGATCAAAGCTACTAATTGAATCAATATTCCATGCCATTACCAATGTATCTTTTGATGATGCACTAAATATTGGTAATATAGATCCATTAAAAAAAACGATTGTACTTAACAAAATACAAAAGTTTTTTAACATTCCTTTTTTTCTCATTTTAGCATTACCCTTTGCATTTTATTTGATTATTTTTGCACAAAATACTTCCGATTTTTTCTTTTATTTCTTACGTAGCGTAATATTACCAACTTTACTCATCAAAAATCTGAAGATAAATTTCTCACATATCAACCTATAAGCAAGATATAAAACCTCTGTGTACTACCAACAGAGATCACTAAAAGCTATTATTTTCATACTGATCAACATCACTCCCCCTCTAAACTATACCTTAATTGTATTATACAAAAAGCCCCCCGCAATTTCATACCTTAAGCATTAGGATAACCCTCTGCGGGGGATATTTTCATCATTTACCTGATGATTGCATTCTTTTTTATAATTTACAGTATTATTTAATACGTATTTATTTTTCAATTGCACTATAAAAAATACGCGGAGCGCTATTCCACACCCATTTTTTAATGCTAGGTGTCATAGCTACAACACTATATTTCTGAAAAATAAAAGCATAAGGTCCTTTTTGCATAAGTTCACGCTGTAAATCAGCATAGATTTGTGCCCGTTTCTGTGGGTCTTTTTGAAATAATGCTGCTTCCACCTTTTCATTCATAGCCGCATCTAAATAGCCATGCTGCCAACTTGGATAGGCCGTGTTTTTCGCCTCAAATCGATTATCAGGGTTGTAAACAAGGCGTGAAGCCATTGAATGAGGATCTGCAGAGTCATTATTCCATCCGACAAAAATTGTATCAAAAGCACGTGCATAAAGTTTTGAAAACACCTGCGTACCTGCTAAGCGTTCAATTTTAAGATGCACGCCTACCTTTGCCGCATTGTCTTGAATAGACTGAGCAATGGGCAAAGCATAATGAGAGCTTCCTATTAAAAAATTAACCTCAAAGCCTTTTGAATACCCCGCCTCTGTTAAGAGCTGTTTGGCTTTTTGAAGATCAAGTTTAAAGGGCTGTCCTTCTTTTTCATCCAAGGCTCCAAAATTACCAAGAGGAATAAAGCTTGCCCGTGGAACACCCACACCTTTGAGAAGGCTCTTTTCAAGAGCCTCATAATCAATCAGATAGCGCATTGCCAAACGTACTTTTTCATTGGCAAAAATAGGATTTGTCGTATTAAAACCCCAATACATCATGGAAGGCTCCAACACTCTTTCCACCTTAATATCTGTTTTTTCTTGGAGATCTGCTAGATCTTCAGGTCTCAAATCACGAGCAACATCAATATCGTGTTTTTGCAACAACAAACGTTGTGTTCCAGTCTCCGCAACATGGCGAATGAGAATCTTTTTTAACTTAGGTGCTTCCCCCCAATAATTGGCACTTGCACGCAATAAAATAGCTTCTCCAGGACGCCAGCTCGCTAACTGATAAGGACCAACACAAGCAGCATGACTGGCCAAATATCGGTTTCCCATATCACCATTTTTTTCGTGTTTCATAATGGTTTCACGATCAAGCAAGGCAGTAGCACGACTCGCAACAATATTATTAAGAATAAGCTCTGCTGGATAAGGCTTATCAAATTTCATCACCACCGTTTTCTCATCGGGTGCTTGAAGAGCAGAATCAACATTTTGTTCTGTAATACCATATTCATTAAATATCGCTGCATTTGCCATCTTCAATTTGATAATTCGCTTCATGCCCCAAACAAGATCATGAGCATTCGCAGGCCGACCATCATCAAATTCCAAACCATCACGCAAATGAAAAGTAAGCACTGTACTCTGATCACCGCCTGAAACATCCCAGTGCGTTGCCAAAGAGGGAATGATTTTTGCTGGATCATCTATAGCAGTATCAACCAAATTGTCACAAACATTGAGAACAATTTCATTTGCATAAACATCATTAAGCTGCGCAGGATCAAATGTATTGATTCCATCAATATTCCAACCCATTACGAGGGTATCAACAGGTGTTTTTGCTGAAACTTGTTGTGCAAACATCCCTACTATAAGAACAGCAGAAACAAAAGAAGTACTGCCTTTCAATATTTTTCTTTTTATGTTCATAGCCTTTTCCTTTTAAAGTTTGTTGTATTAATTTATTATCCTGAAATAACACGGCAGATTTATAACCCTAAAGATTGAATAAACGCGTATTAACCATCTCTACAAAGGCATTTACTTCTCAATTCACTCATTTAATTTCAATGAAAATACAGTAAATGTCTTTCATAAACCATTATCACATCCGCATCACAATAGTTTTTTCTCCACAACATACTGTAGTTGTTCCCCATACCATTCACCAGAGTTGTAAACCTTGGAGAAAATCATCATACGCAGATTGATGAACGCACTCTTCCTTACAAACTGTACTAAAAAGGATAATGATAATGTGCAAATTTTTAAAATAATCGTACCCCCTCAAACACTCAGTTTCAAGATGTACACACATCCTTACTGTGTTATAATAGACTGCGCACGAACAGGTAGTAAAACAAAAGAAAACATTTCTGCGAAAACTATACCACCTATCAAAAATGACTTAATCTTTTGAAAATTAAGCGCAAAAAACTTTTATCAACAATATCAAATGAGTCAACAAAAATAAAATTGCAATGAAAAATACCTACCTCTCTACGTCTTATTCTTCCCAAATATAGTAGCCAATAAAAGAACACATAATGAAATGCACCTTTTCACGAGCCAAAAATTCATCAAACTTATCCCTATGACGACACGCTAACGCTTCTAAATTGCAACACCCATTATCACTTTCCAACAACAAAAACAGACACCAAACACCCCACCATTCTCACTCGCATTCCCAAAGGCATACTCTAGAGATTTAACGAAGAAATGGAATGGATACCAATCTATCTGAACGAATCCTCCTCCCCAAAACTGGAGCTTACAAGTAGCAAAATTATTCTCTTAAAAACGAAGCTATCAGATAATAAAACTTAACACAACTATTTGATAATCAAACACATCTATAAATAAATGTATCATTCTCTATTCAATAAAAATATAACAAATATCTTTCTTAAACTTCAAAAAATGAAATAGTATAATAATATCCATTGACGTAAAGATATAATAAATACTTTTATACATCATTAAATGAGAATAACATAAATATACTATATTTAAATTATAACTATGATCTAAATAAAAATAGACAAATACAGATTAAAACAAATAACAAAAATTTTTCTTATAATACTCTGCGAAACGCAAAAATAAAAAAACTTCTTGAAAAATTATCTATTATTTTTTCTCAACTAAAAAAACACTTGGCTTCTCTGTTAAAATCAGTCTTGCATCATCTGCTATGTTAGGAAGAGTAATCAAATAATAACAAATAGATGAAACGATCTTAAGATCATTCCATGATTTTTTATTGTCCTCTTGAATGACATTTTCTTGTGCAAAAGATCTTTGCTAATTTATCGACAAAAACAGCCTTCAAGATGGTCATTAACAATCCCAACCGATTGCATAAAAGCATAACAAATTGTTGGTCCAACAAATGTCCAGCCACGTTTCTTTAAATCTTGAGAAAGACGAAGAGACGCAGGTGTTATAGGATTTGCTAACAATGTTTGAAAATTGACCTTCTCATAACACTCTGATTGTGGTGGCTGAAAAGACCAAAAATAGTGAGATAAACTTCCCCACTCTGTGATAATGTCCTGTGCCCTCAATGCATTATTAAGTACTGAGCGGATTTTCCCTTGATGACGAACAATACCTTTATTCTGCATCAACATTTGCACTTTTCCTTCATCATAATGACTGATTTTTTCGAAGTCAAAATGATCAAATGCCTCTTGAAAAAAAGAGCGTTTTTTTAAAATGGTAAGCCAAGAAAGCCCTGCTTGAAAACCTTCAAGACAAATTTTTTCAAACAACCGGCGATCTTCAAAAACAGGCCTTCCCCATTCATGATCATGATAAGCACAATAAAGTGGATCATCTCCTGCCCATGAACAACGAACTTTTCCATCCGCTCCCCTGCGAAGTCCTTCATCAAGCACCTGATTGAGCATATTAAAAGAGTGTTCCTTGATCATCGCCTTGTTGCTTGACCTGCTTGTGTTTTGAATGTTTATTCAAAGCAGATCCCTCGCTTACAACACTGATATCACCATCAAAAAAGCGTAAATTGACTTGTCCGGTTTCAGGAAACTGCACCAATCGTTTAATAGGCTTATTCTCTTGCCCCAAAGCCAAAATAAAACCACGCTCTAAAATATTTTGATATGAAGTACTTTTTAAAAGCCTAAAAGCAACTTCTATCTGAGCTCGTTGTTTTTCGACATTGTGTACAAAAGCACGCTGAAGACGCATCACATATTCCTTTGTATTGCGTTGTGCTTTTTCAGTATTCAATAAACGCGGTGCAAGACGAACAGCTAATGCATGGAAATAAAAACGCTTCTTATCGTAACTTACACAAAGAGCGCGCTGTAACCGGCTAGAAATTTCATCAAAACCACGCCGTGGTAGCGCAAAAAGTTGATCCACAGTGGGAAGAGCACGGACAAGAGCACGCAATTTTTGTTGATGAAAATCAAAATAACGTGTGAGTCCCATACGCAAACGTGCACCAAGCGATGCTACATACACCTCGAGATCAAGCTTGACGGGAACAGCCTTTTCTGCTGCCCCTGTAGGAGTTGGAGCACGCCAATCCGCAACATAATCAATCAAAGTCCAATCTGTCTCATGCCCAACCGCAGAGATAACAGGCAAGTCAGATGCATAAACAGCACGCACCACAGCTTCATCATTAAACCCCCATAAATCTTCTAAACTTCCCCCTCCCCGTGCCACAATAATAACATCAGGTCTTGGAATAGTTCCTCCTAAAGGCAGTGCATTAAACCCCTCAACGCCAGCAGCCACTTCACGCGCACAGGTTTCTCCCTGAACACGAACAGGCCAAACCAAAATATGTAATGGAAAACGATCTGATATACGATGAATAATATCGCGAATGACCGCGCCTGTTGGTGATGTCACAACACCTATAATTCGGGGCATATAAGGCAAAGGTTTTTTTTGAGATTCGTCGAATAAACCTTCCTCTGCAAGTTTTTTCTTACGATTTTCTAAAAGTGCCATTAGAGCGCCAACCCCAGTTGGTTCAAGCGCTTCAATAACAATTTGATACTTTGATGATCCAGGATAGGTTGTCAATTTGCCAACAGCAATCACTTCCATTCCTTCTTCAGGAGGAAATTTAAACTTTTCCATGAACCCACGCCAAATAACAGCCTCCAAGCGCGCCTTATCATCTTTTAAGGCAAAGTAAGCATGACCAGAAGCGTGAGGACCGCGGTAACCTGATATCTCCCCACGCACTCGCACATAACCAAACTTCTCTTCAACAACACGCTTTAGAGCTCCTGCTATTTCAGAAACAGTAAATTCTGCTACATTCGTTGCACCTGTTTTCTCACCAAACAAACTTACCATTTTTCAATATCTTTACGCCCGTTTCTGTGAATCTTTTTGCAATAATACATCTTTAAATTTTTGATTGATAGCTTCATCCAAATAGCCGCACCACCACCTCGAACAACTTATATTGTTAATCTCAAACCAATGATTAGGATTGTAAATAAAGCTGAAGAACATGATGATATACACAATCATTATTTCATTTACAAAATTGTATCAACAGAAGCTCAAATATTCAATCTTAACATCCATACCAAAACATCTTTAATTGGATGTGATAACCTCTTTCTCAAAGAGAACGTTCTAAAAATACATTTTATACATAGCATTCAACTCACTACCAATAAATTTCGACGTCTTGCAAAATTTTTCAACCATAGCAAAACGTCGAAGTTATCGTGATCACGCTTTATAAACTAAAATATTCTAAGACATGTTTATTTTTCAATGGCACTATAAAAAATACGTGGTGCACTATTCCACACCCATTTTTTTACATCAGGTGTCATAGCGACAATATTATATGTCTGATAAATAAAAGCATAGGGACCTTTTTGCATAAAATCACGCTGCAAATCAGCATACATTTCTGCCCGTTTCTGTGGATCTTTTTGAAACAATGCTTCCTTCACCTTCTTATTCATCTCTTCATCCAAATAGCCATGACACCAACTAGGATAGCCTGTGTTTTTAGCCTCAAATCGATTATCAGGATTGTAAACAAGACGCGAAGCCATGGTGTAAGGATCTGCAGAATCATTATTCCATCCCATAAAAATCGTATCAAAGCTACGTGCATAAAGTTTTGAAAACAACTGGGTCCCTACAAAATTTTCAATTTTAAAGAGCACGCCTATCTTTTTTGCATTGTCTTGGATAGACTGAGCAATAGGCAAAGCAAAAGGATAAGGAGATTTTCCAGCAAAAATATTAGCCTCAAAACCATCTGGATAACCTGCTTCTGTCAAAAGCTGCTTAGCTTTTTCAAGGTCAAGTTTAAAAGGTTGTCCTTCTTTTTCATCTAAAGCGCCAAGATTGCCAAGAGGAATAAAGCTTGCCCGTGGAATACCAACATCTTTAAGGAGCGTTTTTCCAAGCGTTTCATAATCAATCAGATAGCGCATTGCCAAACGCACTTTTTCATTGGCAAAAATAGGATTTGTCGTGTTGAAGCCCCACAGGATTACAGATGGTGTCAATCTTTTCTCAATCTTAATATCTGTTTTTGCTTGAAGATCTGCTATATCCTCTGGCATCAAATTACGTGCCACATCAATATCATGTTTTTCTAACAATAAACGTTGTGTTCCAGGCTCCGCAATATGACGAATGAGAATCTGCTTTAATTTAGGTTTTTCTCCCCAATAATGGGAACTTGCGCGCAACAAAATCGCTTCCCCTGAACGCCAACTCTCTAACTGATAAGGACCAACACAAGCAGCATGACTTGCCAAATAGCGATTTCCCATATCACCATCTTGTTCGTGCTTCATAATGGTTTCACGATCAAGCAAAGCAGCAATGCGAACAGTAAGAATGTGGCCAAGAATAATCTCTGCTGGATAAGGTTTATCAAATTTCATTACCACCGTTTTTTCATCTAGTGCTTGCAGAGTAGAATCAACATTTTGTTCTGTGATACCATATTCATTAAATGTTGCCGCCGCAGACAACTTCAATTTGACAACCCGCTTCATCCCCCAAACAAGATCATGAGCACCAGCAGAACGACCATCATTAAACTTCAAATCATCACGCAAATGAAAAGTAATGACCGTACCCCCACCTTCATTTGAAACATCCCAACTCTTTGCCAAAACAGGAACTATTTTAGCGGAATCGTTTGTAGCAGAATCGATTAAGTTATCACAAATATTAGCAACAATTTCATTGCCATAACGTTCATTGATCTGTGCAGGATCAAAGGTCTCAATTGAATCGAGATTCAAAGCCATCACGAGGGTATCGGCAGGTGTTTTTGCTGAAACTTGTTGCACAAACATCCCCAGTGCAAAAACAGCAGAAATAAAAGAACTGCTCCCTTTTAATTTTCTTTTCAAACTCATAGATTTTTCCTTTTTAAATTTATTGTATAAATTCCCCATGCAACAATCATGCGCGAAAAATAAGAAGATCAGACTTAGAACCCCCTTAGAAATACAAAACCTTCATCACCAACCGCTCATTCCTGTGACACAAATAACCTAAAAAAAATACGCAACAGAAAACAACCAGCTGATAGACAATGGATAAGACCATAAACGACAGAACTTGTTGGAAATGTCACAACACGGATAATTCAAAATGTATCAGAAAAAGATTTCTGATTTGCTTCCTCAAACAGGCTTTCTTCTTTAAATTTCTTCTTGCGATTTTCTAAAAAAGTTACCAAAGTGCTGATTTCCGTTGCTTTAACAGCCTCAATAATAAATTGATATCTTAAAAATCTTCAATAACTGAGTGTTAAAAGCGTTTTCTTCCATCCTTCTTCAAGAGGAAATTTGAACACTTCCGTAAACAAACACTCAAAAGACACTTTCAACCACACTTTATAAGCTTTTAAGGAGAGATAACGTAATCTAAAGGACGTGCCCCACAGTAGCCTGATATTTCTCTACCCACCTGCATATAATCAATTTTTTCTTTAACAACACATTTTCAATCCCCCTTCTACTTCAGAACCCCTAAATTCCACCCCACTTATTGTACCTATTTTTTGTTGCCCTTGTCTTTCCGATCAACAAATCATTATTTTTTAACTCATAAAAATTGAAATATTGAATTCTAATATCTATATATATTTTTTATAGGGGTGAATAGTCTTTCTTCGAAAGAGAATATTTTAAAAATAGATTCTATACACAACATATTCATTTATTATACAATCTTCGATGTATTAAAAACACTTTTATTATCATGTAAAACGTCAAAATATTATAATTTTCTCAATAGATTCCCCAAAATAAAGAATATTTACTAAGTTAATGAAAGGAATACTATGAAAATATCTCGAAAAATGCCAATAGAACACGAGCGCGTGTCAGAAACCAGTACAGAGGTTACTCCAGTATTACAAGGTGGTAAGCTTGAAAGAGACGTAAGAAAAAATAACAAAAAAAATGTTTTCTCTTCTTTTTAAAAAAACATTATTGTCTGATGCAACGACGTTACGGTATATTTGAAAGTATTAAACATGAACCAAAAGAAAAAATGGTCCAACTCTCTTCATAGATTTCTTGGAGGGACACTGGGTCGTGTCATTTTAAAATTGCTCATCCTCTCCTTCGTTGCCGGCATTGTGATGGATTTTCTTGGCTGGACACCTGAGAGCCTCGTACAGAAAATAATAAATTTTTTAAAACATCTCTGGGAAACAGGATTTATAACCCTTGCAAACCTTTCTCATCTGACCATGACGGGAGCCATCATTGTTGTACCCATTTTTCTTATCTTACGCATTCTTGATAAAAAATAAAAATCTGAACGTTTTCCTTCTCTAGTCTTTTCGAAAAATCAAGCGGCACAAAAAGCCTGTACTAATAGCCACAATCACTGCAAAAATACCATAGAGCAAGCTATGCTTGTGCGCTGCATGAAAAACTGTATAAGTGATTTGTGCTTTAACGATTTCAAGAGTTGTCGTTGTACTATCAATAAATTGCCCATTGCGAAAAAGGTAAGCACGCACCTGATAATGTCCAACAGGCGTATTAGCTGGCAAACGAAAGTGTGCTGTAAAAAGTGCCCCTGAACCAAAACGAACGCCTCCTACCTCCTCATGATAAAGATTTTTATCTTTTTGCAATTTTATCAACTCATCACGAAAAATTTGTATTTTCTTTTCATCTTGTTCATCTGTCGACAGTAATAAAGAGGATAACCCAAGCCTCAAACGCTTATAATCTTCAACACTCGTAATATCATCAATCTCACGCGTTGTGACCATAGAATAAAAGAGAGGAACATTTTTAAAAACAAGGGAATCTGCGTTAACCCAAACCCCAGCATTACGTTTTTTTTCTCGCATAACCATTGGCCGAGCTGGTCCCTCCAAGCTCACAATAATGTCATAAAGATTTTGACGAGAATATAACGGATCAGTATTTTCCAAAACACCGGCAATATAAAGATCACGACCATCAAAATGTGCATCAACCGTAATCCTATTCGTTGTTACAATGACTTGGATAGCTTCATGATCAATGGGATCAATATACGCAGCTTTTGCGCCAACATGTGCCCATGCAGAAAAAGAAGAGACACAAAAGCAACCTGTAATGATGCCTAAAGAAAACAATCTACCCATTTTTATCTCATTAAAATATCCAGAGAGAAAAGATTATCAGGGCGTATAAATAATTGGAATGCAAGACGCATACATACAATCAACACCAAAAATGCAAGAGCCATACGCAACTGTTCAGCCTTTAACTTTCGTCCAACCCGCGTTCCATATTGCGCCCCAATACTGCCGCCAAGCATCAACAAAAAAGCTAACACGATATCAACAGACTGATTGGTCATACTTTGCAAAACTGTAGTAAAAGAAGACACAAATGTGATCTGAAAAAGTGATGTTCCAATCACCACGCTGGTTGGGACACGTAGCAGATAAATCAGTGCTGGTATCATAAAAAATCCCCCACCAATTCCCATAATAGAGGACAGTAAGCCAACAATGAGACCAATTGCTAAAACTGGAATAATACTCACATAGATCATAGATGTGCGAAAACGCATTTTTAATGGCAATCGATGGATCCAATTATGTTTACCAGCAAGGCGCATATTAACTTTTTGTTCCTGACGCTGACGCACCATATCGCGCCAGCTTTCAATAATCATCAAACTCCCAATACTGCCAAGAAGGACCACATAAAGCAGTGAAATCATAAGATCTAATTGTCCCAACTTTTTCAAAACAGAAAAAATCTGAATCCCAATTACAGAGCCAATACCCCCACCAATTGCCAAAAGAATACCAAGTTTGATATCAAGGGTGCGTCTTCTAAAATGTGTAATCGCCCCCGTTACAGATGATGCAATCATCTGATTAGCACCTGTTCCAACAGCGATAGCAGGAGGAACATTATAAAAAATCAATAACGGCGTGATAAGAAAACCACCGCCAATGCCAAAAAGACCTGAAAAAAAACCAGCAACGACTCCCATACTAATTAAGATCAGCATGTTAAGTGACATTTCAGCAATTGGTAAATAAATACTCACTTACAAAACCTTCAAGATAATTTAACTTTTTAGATAATTCGAAAGCTCCTTTCCAATAAGCCCCTCTTCTCCAATAGTTTTTATCGTGTATTTAAAAAGATCATTTTAAATTGCACACATGTTTTCAGAAAATCACAAATGCGCAATATATCTCATAGCACTTAACCTAATAAAAACTAAAAAAAACAGCTCCTTTTAAAAGCCCATAAAAACATAACGTTATCGCTGTCACAAATGCAATGATTAAAAAACACCCAAAAACTTTTTTAAAAGAAGGAAAGAAAGTTTTCTGAGGTTTCATATTTAAGGAAGGCACGCAACCATCCTCGACGCAACGATCAACTGCTTGAACGTCAGAAGAGTATCTTTCAGGTCTAGTAGAATGCCCTACAAGCTCCTTACCCTCTTTTGAAAAAGGTACTATAGTATCATTTGTCAAAAAGTTTTTAGTCCCTTTTTGTAAGGCATTTTCAAAACTTGTTTGGCTTGCAGTTAGGTTGTTTTGTTTTAAACAGCTTAATGTCTCTTGGCGCAACGAGCGTTCTTGCTTCCCTTCATCTACCATATCAGCAAGCTTTTGCACAACAGAATCAAGCGATTTTGAACGTACCATACGCCGTGTCACCATTGCTTCTTCTAAGCTTTTCTTTTCGTTCTGCAAACTTTGAACAAGTGTTTTAATCTGCTCTAAATACTCAAAAAGCTTTTTTTCTTTTTGGCGGCGGATATAATGCTCAGCCAAAATTGCTCTACTAATATCATCCAAGTAAGATTTTAAACCTTCTTCTACAAAACTTCGCGATGTTACTGGATGAGAAGAATGTTTCATCTGCATTTGAGCATAAACAGAGCGTAAATTTTTAGCAATGTCCGACATAGTGACTTCAGTAGACCTATCCATCTTTTCTTTTTGCTCCACAACAAAAAAGGAAGGATTATCTTTCTTCACCTGCTTTATAGTCTGACTCTTCGTATTCAAAATACGCTACCCCTCATGATGTCTATAAACACTACGCTTTACATTTTTTGCAAAGAATCGCACAAATAAAAAGAAATTATGCTCCATTTTGGTAAATAGAGCTTTAAGAACTTGCGCAAATATCCCAATAAGTGATCTTAAATGTACCTATTCTCAAGATTTAAATTGATAAGTTTTCCCCTATTTTTCTTTTTGACGCTTTTTGCCATTTTGCTCCACAACGAACAAAAATGCATATTTTCATTTTATTATTCTGAGATCACTTAATCATTCTCTATCCCTTTTATTTTAAATTCTCTTTAAACTATCACAAAGACATTTTCTTAAAATAAAAACATACTGTTTTTACTTTTTATTCAAATGAATGTGACAATTATGAAACTGCATAAAAATAAAAAAGAGATGAGTAACAGTGATAAAAAAAGAAACAACTTTAAGCAAATACATACATTGAAGAAAAATAATTATAAGTGAGATTTCATTCTAAACAATTTGGTTTCTTATCATTATTGCTATAAACTTGTAATCACACAAACGAAGAGGATCACCATGAAAATAATTGTCGCTGTCAAACGTGTTGTGGATTATAACATCAAGATACGCGTCAAACCCGATGGTACAGGCGTTGATCTATCCCATGTCAAGATGTCCATGAACCCTTTTGACGAAATCGCTGTAGAAGAAGCAATCCGCCAAAAAGAAACTGGGAACGTTTCAGAAGTTGTTCTTGTTTCAATTGGACCAGAAGCCGCACAAGAAACTTTGCGAACAGGACTTGCAATGGGTGCGGACCGTGCACTCCTTGTCATGACAGAACAAACTCTTGAACCCTTAGCAATTGCTAAGATTCTTAAAGTCATTGTTGATGAGGAAAAACCAGATATGGTCTTTTTGGGAAAACAAGCCATTGATGACGATAGCAATCAAACCGGACAAATGCTAGCAGCTCTTCTTGGTTGGGGACAGGCAACTTTTGCCTCAAGCTTAAACGTAGAAAATGGGCATGCAACTGTTATCCGTGAAGTAGATGACGGTACCCAAACGCTTTCTCTCCCCCTCCCCATAGTCCTGACAGCTGATCTACGCTTAAACGAACCACGTTACACCTCTCTACCCAATATTATGAAAGCAAAAAAGAAACCCATTGAAAAGAAAACACTTTCTGACCTTAGCATCGATACGCAGACGCGCTTAACAGTTCTAAGCGTTGAAGAGCCTAAACCCCGCCAATCAGGTATCAGAGTGGCAAATGTAGCAGAACTGGTCAATGCACTAAAACAAACAAATCGCATTTAATAGTGATAACCAATAAATTTTAAAATACACTGTATAAAAGGGCAAAAACTTATGGCAATTCTTTTATTAGCCGAACATAATACAGAAGAAACTGCAAAAGCACTCACTGCCGCTCGAGCAATCAGCGATAATATTGATATTTTGGTTTGTGGAACACAGGTCCAAGACATTGCCCAAAACAGTGCCAAACTCGTTGGTGTGCGACAAGTTCTTATCGCTGAAGCTGATTATTTAGCCCATCAACTTGCTGAACCTATAGCAAATACCATTGTCGAATATGCGAAAGATTATGATGTGATCATGGCTGCCTCTACCAGCACCGGCAAAAATATCATGCCGCGCGTAGCTGCTCTTCTTGACGTTATGCAAATTTCAGACATTATTGCAGTTCTTGCACAAGACACTTTCAAACGGCCCATTTATGCAGGAAATGCACTTGAAACTGTACGCACCAATGATCACCAAAAGGTTATAACTGTTCGTACAGCCTCTTTCACACCAGCTCCTTTCCAAAATAATACTGCTCCCATTAAGACAATAACACCAGCCCCCAATCCAAACCTTTCCTCTTTCATAGAAGCTGCAACCAATAAAAGCAACCGTCCTGATCTTACCTCAGCACGTGTTATTATATCAGGCGGGCGCGGACTCGGTTCACAAGAACAATTTATGGCACTCCTTCTCCCCCTTGCCAATAAGCTAGAAGCAGCTTTAGGTGCTAGCCGTGCAGCAGTTGACGCTGGCTATGCCCCTAATGATTGGCAAATTGGGCAAACAGGAAAAGTCGTTGCTCCAGAACTCTATATAGCTGTTGGCATTTCCGGTGCAATCCAACATTTAGCAGGTATAATGGATGCACAAGTTATTGTTGCCATTAATAAAGATGCAGAAGCTCCCATCATGCAAATTGCTGATTATGCCCTTGTCGGTGATCTTCATCAAATTATTCCAGAGTTGGAGAAAGCTTTATAAGCCATGAATGTACCTTTGCATCATCAACGTGAAAGTATAGAATTTGACAGTGTGATTGTTGGAGCAGGAGCAGCAGGACTTTTCTCCATAAAAATTACCCAATATGTGCAGCTAATCCGCACAAAATTATACCAAAACTGGAGAAAGCTTTATAAGCCATGAATGTGCCTTTGCATCATCAACGTGAAAGCATGGAATTTGACATCGTGATTGTTGGAGCCGGACCTGCAGGACTTTCTGCTGCCATTCGTCTAAAACAGATCAACCCAAAACTTTCTGTGACAATCGTTGAAAAAGGCACAGAAGTTGGTGCCCATATTCTTTCTGGTGCCGTTGTTGATCCCATCGGTATTGATACTCTCTTACCAGAATGGAGAAATGAACACGATCATCCCTTTAAAACGCCTGTTAAACGTGATCAGTTTTTTTTTCTAAAGCCAACACAAGCTACATTATTTCCCAATATTTTTCTCCCCAAAATCTTATCAAATGATGGGTGCTATATTGTTTCACTTGGGAGTGTTTGTCGTTGGCTAAGCAAAAAAGCCGAAGCACTTGGTGTTGAAATCTATCCTGGTTTTGCCGTATCACAAACCATAGAGAATGATAATGGCGCTATCATTGGCGTTCTCACAGGAGATATGGGATTAAATAAGGACGGGACTCCTGGGAAAAATTATATGCCTGGTATGGCTTTATTAGCAAAATATACTCTGATTGCAGAAGGGGCACGTGGTTCCCTTGCAAAACAGCTGATACAGAAATTTGATCTGAGCAAAAACCGTGAACCACAAAAGTTTGGTCTCGGTCTCAAAGAGCTTTGGGCAGTTGAACCTCAAAAACATAAACCTGGTTTAGTACAGCATTTTGCCGGTTGGCCCTTAGAAAATGACACTGGTGGCGGTGGTTTTCTTTATCACCAAGAAAACAATTTAATTTCTGTCGGTTTTGTTGTGCACTTAGATTATAAAAATCCTTATCTTTCCCCTTTTGAAGAGTTTCAACGTTTTAAAACACATCCCAAACTCTATGAAATTTTCAAAGGTGCAAAACGCCTTTCCTATGGAGCACGCGTCATCAGCGAAGGTGGCTGGCAATCTGTACCAAAACTGACCTTTCTAGGTGGAGCACTTATTGGCTGTTCTGCTGGTTTTGTCAATGTCCCTCGTATTAAAGGATCACACAATGCCATCTTATCTGGCATCTTAGCAGCCGATAAAATCGCGGTAGCTCTGGCAAAAGGTCGCGCTCATGATGAAGTCAAAGAAATCGAAGAGGATTGGCGCAAAGGTCCCATTGGCAAAGATCTTTATAAAGTGCGCAATGCCAAACCACTCTGGACAAAGTATGGTACAAAATATGGCATCAGGATTGCCGGTTTTGATATATGGTGGCAAAATCTGTTCGGGTTTTCCTTATTTAAAACGCTCTCCCACGCAAAAGCAGATTATGCCTGTCTTGAACCAGCAGAAAATTTTCAACCCATTGCTTATCCAAAACCAGATGGAGTTGTAACCTTTGATCGCCTTTCCAGTGTTGCACTTTCAAATACGCATCATGAAGAAAATCAACCTTGCCATTTACAAATAGCCTCATTAGCAAAACAAAAAGACTCTGAATATAAAATCTATGGAGGACCTTCTACCCGCTATTGCCCTGCTGCTGTCTATGAATGGGTAGAGAATAATGATCAACAAGCTTATGTTATCAACGCTCCAAACTGTATACATTGTAAAACCTGCGATATAAAAGACCCCAATCAAAATATCAATTGGACCTGCCCACAAGGCAATGAGGGACCGCTTTATCTCAATATGTAATCATTATCATTTTACTAACATAAAAATCAAAGAATGTGGTCCATAAGGCGACTCCTCCTATGCCCCCACTCAATAGCTTTCATGCATATGCTTGTTTACCATGCGAATCTATTCTATCCCCCCTCCCATACTAGTATATTTTCACACCCCCATCACTTTTGTCATTAGAAAAATAACATACTGTTATTAAAAACTTTTTATTTATAAATAACAAAACAATGACTAAGGTATTTTAACCATTTTGGCTGAAAAGAAGTAAACCATCGTCCTTCTTCACTCTCTTTTTAATTTAAGCTTGACGATCTTCAAACACATCCACAACAAGATCTGTTAAGGAAATTGCGCAACACTTCACATTCTTGCGTTTTTTCTTCATAAAACATCACACGCTCCTACAATACTTATTCATAGAGCTATTTTAACAAACATCCCAATAAGATCCCAAACCCATTTCACAACGCTCCCCATAAAATAGAACGCAAGCCCCATTAGCAATGATTATCTTTATGAAAATACAAACCAGCAGCAGTATAACCTTTTACCAATTCAAAATGTCGCATCTACCCTTTGTATTTGAAAGCATTCATGAGAAACATATCCTTCCTCTCCTTAAACGATTTATCCATACGCTCTTCCCTCTTATAATCGTATAAGAAAGGATTTTTTATTTCAAAATAAGAGAAAAGAAGTTTTTGTATTCAGTATTGCTATGCAATCTGCAAACAATAAACTATCTTCATAAATCAATTTATTCATTTAGAAAAATTCTGAATATTAATCTATTTGTCACTTAAATATATAGAGCAGACAATTTTATAGATCTGTGTTTATGAAAAATAAACCAACGCACCAATAACCACTCTCATGAAGATTAAAAATCCTAATTCAGCCCTCTAATGCGTAAAAGGCGTATTTATTTTTTGCAAAGTAGTCTCAAGAGCCGTTATTAAAGCGTTTCCTCCCCCTTGGCGAGAAAAACAGTTTGACAAAAGCTCATTTGTTCCCCCCTTTGTTGAAAACTCTTTCTCGAGGAGTGCAAAATCAAAAGGTGTAGAATAATTCTCAGCCATAATCTTGCGCATTTCATCGGTAAGATTTCCAAACATCATAGAAAGGAAGTCTGCTGACTGCTGTTTTTTTAACCCCTGTGTCACAAACCATTGATGTGCTATTTGTATAAAATTAAAATAAACTCCCATAAGTGAACCAGCAGTCATAAAAAGATTAAACTGCTCTTCCCCATCCAAAACCAATGTGCCACCCAAAGCATCAAATAAGCTTCGTAAAAATGGGTGATCAGGATAAATTGGCGTCAAATTTTTACATTCTGCCACAAAAGGAAGTGGAACAGCACGATAAACTTTATGGTTTATCCATGCTTCAACATCTGCTGCTTTTGCCATCGCAAGCACAGAAACCACAAGCTGTTCAGGACGAAAACGAAGAGAACACAAAACCTCTTCTGCAATTTGGTTGGGAAGACAAAGAAAAACACAATCACTAGCATCCACTAATGCTTGATTGTTTTCAGCAATAATAACCTTATCATAATTGTGTGAAAGGCGTTCTGCCATTTGTGCATTGCGAGGTGAAAGGATAACAGAAGCAACATCAAAAGCGCTCATCATTAAACCATCGACCATGGAAGCGCTAATTTTACCTGTTCCAAGGAAGCCAATTTTCATTTCTACTCCTCGTACACATCATTTCACAGAAAACTAAAGCCAACGCCTTAGCATTTTAACTCACATAAACACTAATTGAGGACGCAACACAGAGCATAGCAAGAACAATCAAGACCAAATAGACTTTGGGTTTATCAAAAAGAACAGCAAAAGCAGAAAACCAACCAATGATAGCAGCCGCTAAGGCAAACAAAAAACCGGGCTTATTCATAAGCATAATATGAACCGCCATTAAACCACCTATAATCAGCGCCCCAAAAACAATCAACAAGCCCGTTGCAAACTTTTCATAATCATCCATATTTCGCTCCTCATAGTGCTCAAATGTTACCCATTTTTCTCATTCATGTGTACATGTGTATATGAAAACAAAAGCTCTTTCACTTAGCATGGTTAAAACAATATAGAAACTCTTATTTATCAGATGTAAAAAATGCTGGAATATGCTTCGGCCAACACCACGGCAAAATTGCAATCAGATCGAAGCGTAAACATAAAAGAGCACGATCTTTTTGTCGTGCCAACCAAATATCGGCTGCTGCCTCAATTCGCTTTTCATTCACCCGTGAAACCGCAACCATTGCTTCAGCTAATGTTGGGCGTGCTTTTACTTCAACAATGAGTACAAGATTGCCACGCCGTGCAATTAAATCAATTTCACCATATTTTGTTTTAAAACGCATTTCAGCAATGTGAAAACCTTTGAGTCGCAACCACCAAGCTGCCCATTTTTCTGCACGAAGACCTCGATAGAAAGACTTTTGCCTACGCTTTTTTTGTATCGTTTTCTCCATTGCTTTACGTATCTTTTAAAAAATTTAATCGCTGAAAAAGTTCTTGTTTTTTTAAACCCGTTCTCTTTGCCACCAAAGCAGCTACCTTCGCAGCAGAATGCGCCCCAGACAATTCTAATAACATTGCATCAACTTCTTGCTCACTCATCACTGCCAAAGAAGAAAGTGCCTGCCCAACAAGCACAACAATTTCCCCACGAATATGCGTTTGTTTGCTGTAATTTTCTAACAAATTTCCTAAATTAGAAACATCCACCGTTTCAAATTTTTTTGTTAATTCACGACAGATTGCCGCGGGATGATCTGCTGAAAAAAGAGCAACCATATCCTGTAAAGTCTCAATAAGACGATGGGGAGATTCATAAAAAACCAACGTTGCAGGAATGGCTTTTAATTGTTCCAAACGCTTTTGGCGTTGCGTCTTGCGTGCACTTAAAAAACCTGCAAAGAAAAAACTATCGGTAGGAAGCCCCGTCGCGACAAGAGCTGCTAAAAGAGCTGATGCACCAGGAATTGGAATAGTTTTATGACCCGCTTTGCGTGCTTCTTCCACCAATCGAAATCCTGGATCAGAAATTAGCGGTGTCCCAGCATCTGATACAAGCGCCACACTTTTCTTTTCTGCCAAAGCTTTCAGTAACTTTGGTCCTGCCTTTTGTGCATTATATTCATGATAAAGAAAGGTTTTTTTTTCAATACCGTAGCGTTCCAATAAAACACGCGTCACACGCGTATCCTCACAAGCAAGAATATCAACTCCTGCAAGCACTTGCAAAGCACGAAGAGTGATATCGGCAAGATTTCCGATAGGCGTTGCCACAAGATAAAGTGCTGGTTCTAAAACAGGCGCAGAATAGGCATGCCCACTTATAAAATATGTTTTTTCACCCATACCATTCTTTCATAGCCAAATAATCTCTCTTCATCGGCTTTTATTAAAATCTTTCTTCGGTATCATTTATTTCTGCCAATTTTTGCTATCGCAAAAAACAACCATTTTAATAATCATTTATGCTATAATGGAATTTCTTCCTT
This sequence comes from Bartonella pachyuromydis, assembly GCF_039543065.1. NCBI lineage: Bacteria > Pseudomonadati > Pseudomonadota > Alphaproteobacteria > Hyphomicrobiales > Bartonellaceae > Bartonella > Bartonella pachyuromydis. Next base: position 25,638 of record NZ_BAABJA010000010.1, read on the forward strand.
TAGCATTTATACTTTGGTGAAGTGTTATAATACATTCGGATTACCATGATTACTCTCAGTAGAATGAATGCTCAATTCTAACAAACCATATTAACCCCAATATTTTTTACATAAAACCTTCATTTCAAGAAAATAATTTCAGCCATTTCCACATCAAATGCCTACTTCCCCCTGTTAAAAATTAAGTTTTCTAAATGACTAAACCCGCTTTTTGGGGATTAAGCATATTCATTGCTGTTAAAACATTCCCAAAAGTAAACACAATTCTCCTAGCCGCAGTCCCCCATTGTTTGGGGCAAACCAATGAATGAGACCCTATTACAATATTTCATTTTGTAATATTCAGTTTTCACAACGGCATAAAGAATATCCAACAATTTCATATCGAAAAATACTCTTTTATATCTGAACTAAAATTTTCATCAATTTCGTGCCAGCAGCAAAAATCAACGGATAATTTTAGAAAAACAAACATAATCATCCATTCCACAATCAATTTTTGCTTAATATCCGAAAGATCTCATAGAACAATAAAATGTTTACGTACTCCCATTTTCATAAAAATCGCCCTTATGTTCTAAATTATTGTTTGTTAGTAAACTTTAAAAAACATAAATTTAAGGAAATTTGTCTTTTATTTGCTCCACAATTGCACGATAAATCTTAGCATACGTCTCATCGGGTTTAGCAACAAAGATTGGCACGCCATCATCTGAAGAAGATCGTAAAGCTGCATCAAGCGGCACTTCTGCTAAAAAAGGCACTCCTCGGTGCCTCGCTTCTGCCTGTGCACCACCATAACCAAAAATATCGTAACGTTTCCCCGTATCAGGAGCAATAAAATAACTCATATTCTCAATGAGCCCTAAAATAGCAACATTGACTTTCATGAACATTTCTATCGCTTTACATGCATCAACTAAAGCAAGATCCTGCGGAGTAGAAACAATCAATGCACCCGTTAATTGCACTTGTTGAGCAAGTGTCAATTGTGCATCTCCTGTCCCTGGCGGCATATCCACCACCAAGACATCTAAAGGTCCCCATAAAACATCTCGGAGCAATTGCGTCACCGCCGCCATTACCATGGGACCACGCCATACCACCGGCTTTTCTTCCTCAACCAAAAATCCCATCGACATCAATTTAAGACCAAATTTTTCAAGAGGCTGAATCTTTTTCCCATCAACAAGTTGTGGTTTTTGGTTAACCAATCCTGTCAAACGTGGCAAAGACGGACCATAGATATCTGCATCCATTAAACCAGTTTTAAAACCAGAATCTTGTAAAGCTAAAGCGATATTTATCGCCATTGTCGATTTACCAACCCCTCCCTTTCCAGAAGCAACAGCAATCACATGCCGCACACCTTCTATTGGCGTTTTTACAGGCAATCCTATCGCTCTACGCCTTGATGCAGAAAAAACTGTATTCCTCTGCATCTGAGAAGAAGCCTTCGGTTTTTTTTCTGCCGTAAGGGTGACAACAACAGATTCAACCCCATCCATAGCACACACCACTTCTTCAGCAGCACGGCACACCACTTCCCATTCTTGCACATGTCCATCAGGAACTGTAATGGAAAAAAATACCTTTCCATGAGCAATCAGTATTTCTGAAAGAAGCCCAAGCGACACAATATCACTTTCAGAATTCGGCACTTTGATTTTAGATAACGCGTTACGGATAGCCTCACTTGTTATAGGATTCACATTCTTTCCTCTCTATACAAATGCCCAAAATATAGCAATAAAGACTTAAAACACTTTTAACTTAATTACTTGAAATTTTGCACTTTTTAGAATTATAAACTATAAATATCTCACAGCTTATCTCTTTTAAAATACGAAACCAATCTCAAAGAAAACGCCTGCGTAAAATTTTAAATAAAATTCCATGAAACATGTTTTTCGTACAATCACCTCACGCATTTTACAAGCGCCTTTAAAAACTCAAACGAAGCAAACCTCTTATAAAACAAACACACTACTAATATCATATAATAACAAGTCACGATTCTTTTTACCTTTTTACCAGTATTAACTTGTGGTATAAAAAATAACTGGAGATTGAGGCATTATAAGTCATCATTATTTTCCTTAAATTTGAAACTATTATGAACAAAATACACATCAACCATAGCGTTTTTGATATTTTTAAAGGAAAGAGAAAACAATCTAAGATTGACTTTTCTTATGTTTTTCCTTATGGATGGTCAGTCGTAAGATAGGATAAGACTGTTTATCTAGTGCATAATTGCCATAGAATATTACCGTAAAATTAAGAAGGGCCGCACTCCGCGGTATTTAAATAAATGAAACGTACTTACCAACCATCTAAACTTGTCCGTAAACGCCGTCATGGGTTTCGCGCACGTATGGCAACCGCTGGTGGCCGTAAAGTGATCGCTGCAAGGCGGGCTCGTGGACGTAAACGTCTATCCGCTTAACCATTTAATTTTTCACAACAATTGAGGGTGATCCATCATCTCACCATTGTGAAATTTTCGTTATGAACCTCTAATGCCTGCAAAGCAGGCATTTAGTAAAATTGCGGAACGTTTTTTATGAAGAAAAAACATCCATGCCGCCTTCGCAAGAGAGCAGATTTTTTGGCTGTCCGCACAGGAGAAAAACGACGTGGTCCTTTATTTTTGCTCGAAGTGAAGTCCCATAAACAAACTGCAGAGACAAAAACTCCTCTTGTTGCGCGTGTAGGTTTCACAGTTACGCGCAAAAATGGCAACGCTGTCAAACGCAATCGTATTAAAAGGCGTTTGCGTGAAGCAGTAAGGGTTGGTTTAACAAATAACATGGAAGCAGGAACAGATTACGTTATTGTTGCGCGCCCTAGCGTACTTTATGCGCCTTTTACATCTTTGATCAGTGAATTAAATCGACGAATAAAACCCAAAACACAACATCAGCAACGACAACAGGGATGCACGAATGGAATATAACCGCAATTTCTTTATCGCCATTGGATTGTCTTTCGCAGTGCTTATCGCATGGCAATTTCTTCACGTTGCTCCCAAACAGGCTGAGTTACAAAGGCAACAAATGATTGCTCAGCAATCGTCAAAACAGCAATCAACACTCTCCACTCCTACAACAAATTTTTCTGATGCAGTATCAACGCGTGAATCAACGCACATAATTGATCCGCAAATGACTCCTGAACTGCGAAATGCTGTACTAGCTAAAACAAACCGTATTACTATCAAAACCAATGAACTTGAAGGATCTATTAATCTTGTTGGTGCACAATTTGATGATCTTCTCCTCAAAAAATATCGCCTGACAGTAGATAAAAAATCACCAGAAATTGCTTTACTAAACCCCAAAGGTTTCACAACGACCTATCTTGCTGAATTCGGTTTTACAAGTTCATCTTTACCCGTAGACGCCTTGCCGCAATCTGATACCCAATGGCAAATAGAGGGTAGCAATACCACCCTGACTCCTTCAACACCCGTTACCTTAATTTATAATAATGGACAGGGACAAATCTTCCGTCGTACCCTTTCTGTTGATGATCACTACATGTTTACCATTGAGGACACTATCAGCAATGAAGGGGATAAACCGATATATCTCTCATCCTATGCACGTGTTGCACGTGCAGCTCCACCAGAACATACAAATGCAACCTATTTGCTTCATGAAGGTATGATAGCTATTGCAGGTGATTCACTCAAAACTGAGAAATACAAAGCCTTAGCTGAGCTTGATCCTAATCCTGACAGTGGCAAAAAAAGCATGACTTTCTCTAAAATAACAGGAGGTTGGATTGGTATTACCGATAAATATTGGGCTGTAGCAGTTATTCCACCACAGGATAAAGAATATACAAGTCGCTTTGTTTATTTTGATCATCTACAAACACACTATCAATCTGACTTGCTAGGATCCCTTTTAACGATTGCTCCCAATGAAACAAAAACCATTAAAAATCGTCTTTTTGCTGGTGCAAAACAAGTTGGAATCATTAATCATTATCAAAATGACCTGCAAATTAAGAAGTTTGCACTCTTAATCGATTGGGGTTGGTTTGACTTCATCACCAAACCAATGTTTTCTCTCATTGACATTCTTTATAAGCAAACAAGCAATTTTGGAATCGCTATTCTTCTTGTCACCGTGCTCTTAAAAACGCTTCTTTTCCCACTTGCAAATAAGTCTTACAAATCTATGGCACGCATGAAGCTTGTACAACCTATGTTGTTAGAAATAAAAGAAAAATATCCAGATGACCGAAACAAACAACAACAAGCAATAATAGAGCTCTATAAAACCCAAAAAATTAATCCTCTTGCTGGCTGTTGGCCGATGTTGGTTCAATTTCCAATCTTCTTTGCTCTTTATAAAGTTCTCTATATTACCATCGAAATGCGACATGCACCTTTCTTTGGCTGGATTAAAGATTTAGCAGCGCCAGATCCAACATCTGTTTTTAATCTATTTGGTCTCTTACCCTATACGACTCCAAGCTTTCTTATGATTGGTGCATGGCCTTTGATTATGGGAATAACGATGTTTTTACAAATGCGTATGAATCCATCCCCTCAAGACCAAACACAAGCAATGATCTTTACATGGATGCCGGTTATCTTTACTTTTATGCTCGCCTCCTTCCCTGTTGGTCTTGTCATCTATTGGGCATGGAACAATATATTATCAATAATCCAACAGAGTATCATGATGAAACGCCAAGGGGTAAAAATCGAACTTTTCGATAACCTTAAAGCTATGTGGAAAAAATCACCAAAAAAAGAAGTGCATGAATGACAAGAAATACTTCCCTTTCTGGAATTTTTTCTCACAATTGGATTTTTATTCGTGGTGTACCAGCAATACGCTTTCTTCCCCCTGAAGGACCACCAGAAATCGCCTTTGCAGGACGTTCTAATGTTGGTAAGTCATCTTTAATTAATGCGCTCGTCCAAAAAAAAGGCTTAGCACGTACCTCAAATACACCGGGGCGTACGCAAGAACTGAATTACTTTGTACCTGATGGTTTCAGTGGACAAGGAGAAGATCTTCCCCCTATAGCACTGGTAGATATGCCAGGTTATGGTTTTGCTGAAGCGCCTAAAAATTTGGTTGATGCATGGACAAATTTGATTTTCAGCTATTTACGGGGTCGTACAACACTAAAACGTGTTTATCTGTTGATTGATTCACGCCATGGAATCAAAAAGAATGATGCAGATGTTCTAGATCTTCTTGATAAAGCAGCTGTTTCATATCAAATTGTTTTCACGAAAAGTGATAAAATCAAATCCAGTGATCTTGAAAAATTAGTAATAACTACAAAAACAAAGCTTCTCAAACGTCCAGCAGCTTACCCTGAACTTCTTGTAACATCTTCAGAAAAAGCATTTGGTTTAGAGGAATTACGTACAGCCATTTTACAAACCATCACAATATAGAAGACATTTCTATTTTTAAGAATTTATTAAACATAATCGCGAGCTTCTGCTAATAATCTTGTACTTCTAGTAAAGCATCTTTATAAAATTCTTATTACTTGAAAGAATTCTCATTAACTCTATCTGATACTGTAGATTATGCTGACACTTTTTCACTCTCCTCTTTCTTCTGCTTCCCGTTTTATACGCCTTATTCTTGGAGAATATGGTGTAACCACGCAATTAATTGAAGAACATGAATGGGCCAGAAGACATGAATTTCTTGCACTCAATCCGGCAGGCCATGTGCCCGTTCTTCTTGATGAACATGAAGTTCCATTATCGGGAGCTATTGTTATCTACGAATATTTAGATGAAACGCATGGTAGTTTACGACAAGAGAATAAATTTTTTCCAGAAAATCCTTTAGGTCGTGCTGAAGTACGTCGTCTCAATGACTGGTTTTTAAATAAATTTGAAACTGAAGCCACACGCCATATTGTACGAGAACGGATCTATAAACGTGAAATGCCATTAGCCATTGGCGGTGGTGCTCCCAATTCTCAAATTTTACGCAATGCACGCGCCAATATTCCACCCCATATGAACTATCTTAATTGGCTTTGTGCATCTCGCGACTGGTTAGTTGGTTCTGAATTATCCTATGCGGATCTCGCAGCTGCTGCTTCTGTTTCTGTCCTTGATTTTTTAGGAGAAATCGACTGGGAATCAGTCCCTGCTGCCAAAGACTGGTACATGCGGATTAAGTCGCGACCTTCTTTTCGCTCTCTTCTAGCAGATCGCATCAGGGGAATTGTCGCAAGTCCTCATTATACGGACCTTGATTTTTAAACATCTATAAGCATCTATTTGAATAAAAGTGAAAGCAATATTTTATCTAAAAGATTATACAGCTCTTTATCAATAAAATCCTAGTGTTTTATAGACTTTATTATGATAAGATTGATACACTAAGATGATCACCGTGTGATAACTTGAATGAACACTTAAAATACAAAATATTTTCTCAATTAAGCTCTGTTGGATGATAAATATATGAGTAAAACCATTTCAGGTAAAGATTTTAAGCTTCTGTATTTAAATACAAGAGCTATAGTATTATGAGAGCACGCAAATAAAATAATGATATCGACAGATGTCATTTTCTAAAGGTATTCTTAAAAAAATAATTGCTGAACATCCACGTGATTCACTCTATAAAAAAATAAAAGTGTTTTTTGTCATGCACTTCTATCAACAAGCGATCTTTTCACAAAACTAAAGAAACCTAATTTCTCCCTAGAAAGAAAAAGAACCATTGGAAAGAGAATAAGAATTTGCCTATACTACAAAAGGTAAAGTGTTATTAAGGAGAAAAAGATGCGCCTTACAGTTGTTGGTGCCAATGGAAGAATGGGGCGCGAGCTCATTGCCGCTATCCAGCGTAGGCAAGATGTAGAACTGTGTGCTGTGCTTGTGCGTAAAGGATCACCTTTCGTAAACAAAGATGCGAGTATATTGATTGGTTCTAATGCTCTTGGTATCCGCATCACTGATGATCCTGAAAGCGCCTTTTCTAATACAGAGGGTATTTTAGATTTTTCTCAGCCACAAGCCAGCGTTCTTTACGCCAACTATGCTGCCCAACAAGGCCTTGTGCATATTATCGGTACAACGGGATTTAACAAAGCCGAAGAAGCAGAAATTGTAAACTTTTCAAAAGATACAACTATTGTCAAATCAGGAAATATGAGCCTTGGCGTCAATCTGTTAGCAAACTTTGTAAAAAAAGCAGCCAAAGCATTAGAAGCGGATGATTTTGACATTGAAATTTATGAGATGCATCACGCCAACAAAGTTGACGCTCCTTCTGGAACAGCTCTTCTTCTTGGTCAAGCAGCAGCCGAAGGTCGCAATGTTGTGCTCAAAAATGTGAGTGTGAGTGGACGAAGCGGTCATACAGGTAAACGTGAAAAAGGCACTATCGGCTTTGCCAGTTTGCGAGGTGGGACAGTTGTTGGCGACCATAGTGTCACTTTTGCTGGCTCAAATGAGCGTATTGTTCTCTCACATGCAGCGCAAGAACGCTCTATTTTTGCTAATGGAGCATTAAAAGCAGCATTATGGGCAAAGAACCACAAAAATGGTCTTTATTCAATGCTTGATGTTTTAGGATTGAATGATGAATTATAAGCAATCAATGTAACACAGGAAATTTATAATGGGACGCACACTCGTACTCATCCGTCATGGACAAAGTGAATGGAATCTCAAAAATCTTTTTACCGGTTGGAAAGACCCTGATTTAACGGAAAAAGGCTGTACGGAAGCAATAGCAGCAGGAAAAAAACTCAAAGAAGCTGGTTTAAAATTTGATATTGCTTATACATCGGATCTACAGCGTGCACAAAAAACAGCGCGCTACATCTTAGAACAGATGGAGCAAGCAGATTTAGAACTCATAAAAAGCCCTGCATTGAATGAACGTAATTATGGTGATCTTGCTGGCTTAAATAAAGATGAAGTACGCCAACAATGGGGAGAAGAACAAGTACAAATGTGGCGTCGCTCCTATACGATTGCCCCCCCAAATGGAGAAAGTCTACGCGATACTGGAGCTCGCATCTGGCCCTATTATCTTCACCATATCCAACCTCATATTTTGCGTTCTCAAACTGTTTTGGTAGCCGCACACGGCAATTCTCTTCGTGCTCTTATAATGGCTCTTGAAGGTTTAAGCAGTGAAGAGATTATCTCCCAAGAATTAGCAACCGGCATTCCTATCATTTATACATTAAATTCTGACTCAACAATCGCCTCAAAGACAATCATCACCCCTTAAATTCTTAAAATCGTAATGATCAGAAGAAGTTTAGCCCAATAATTCTAAACGGAAGAATAAATTCTTTGACTTTTCCCTCACCCTAAAAGACAAAGCTTTCTGCTCCCTATTAGCCTTTCATCAAATTGAATTTTCTTAGTAGATTCCATTTCTGAACACTTATGGGAGACTTTAAAGGCTCTACACATAAATTCGTTCCTAAACATTTCCTTTAACTTTCTCTTTTGCACATTTGATAAATACAATAGAAAATGAAAATTAGACATCAACAACATTATAACTTTATAAAATGCAACATGTTGATTTATAATAATAATATAGAATTATTCATATTGAATGAGAAACCCGAATATCCCAAGATTCTCTCATTCCAAACTTCTTCCCAATGCTAAATTAATCAAAATCATTCGCTTGTATGTGACAAGCGATATTGACGTGTAGATAAAAAATTCAAGAAAGGAGTAAAAATACTCCTCATGAACTATCTCAAAGCAAGAACAGTAGCAACATTGGGAATTAGCAAAGAGTATGATGGGCCCATAAGCATAGATGATAGTGCTCCATGGTTTTACCGTTATACTATTCACAGACGCCGTCATAAAATGAGCTTCAGAGAGTTGAGAAATGTCACTTTAAAATACGCCAATGAATACATAAACGTGCTTTCCCCTATAGTGAAAAACAATCTTTATGGTACTTTAGAAAATTTTATTGACAGAACTGCCTCACAAGCTTAGACGAGTTTTATAGCCCAGATGGCGGAATTGGTAGACGCGCAGGTTTCAGGTACCTGTGCCGCAAGGCGTGGAGGTTCGAGTCCTCTTTTGGGCACCATTCTCTTTTCATCACGATATCAATAGTTGATTTTACGGATACTTTTAGACGTGAGAGAAGTGTAAAAAATAAAAGAATATAGCTTCCCAACTTACTTCTATAATCTATTTTAGATTGCGTTTTTTTAGATATTTTTTAGTTATCCTAAACATTCAAGCTCTTTGCATTGTATAAAAAATCTCAACCTTTGAAACTTTCTCCTTACCACATCACAATCACGAAAGATTAACACAAATGAGCCTCGAACATCTTTGCAAAGATATGCAGTTTTATAACATCACAAAAACAACCTACCCAACAACATCGGTTGTTGATCAATAGTTTTTTCTTCTCAAGCAATAAAAAACTACTCTTCAAAATTTATCTTGCAATAAGATGCGCTAAAACACCTTAAATTTGCCAAGCATACCACTGAAACTTCATGACAAAATTCTTTCCTTCCTTCCCCCCTTATTTCTTAAGGCAACAAAATATAACTTGCTCGATTGCAAAAAACAATGATATTAAACAAAAAAACATACATAACTTCAATAAAGTAACGTATTATTATAATATAAAAACCAATTAAAAATAAAATATTATAAAATAGTAAACATAGCTATTACAAAATAATAATATATTATAATTATATGAAATAAAATTAATTATTTACAACAAAAAAATGTATTTATTTTGTAAAAGAATAAATACAATTAGATTAATACTCTTTAAAAATAATATCTCTTCTAAATTGACAATAAAGAATAATAAAAATTAAAAAGAAAAAACATCGACTGCATAGTTTTAAAATGATAGGGATATCTCTTTCCATCGGTATTCGTTTCAAAAAAAACGGCTTTGATAAATAAGAAGGATATCAATGAAACCACAATATATGTGGAGGAATACCTGTTTTCTTTTCCATAACGATAATGCGATTTTCTGTTACTAGCTCAAAATATTTTTTGACCAAAAAGACGGATGGATTTATCATTCACTAGGCAACAAATAAGATTGCTTTTCGCATTATGCCCATCTCTATCACCAAGAAAATTCTTTTGGGAGCATTATCAGCGGTATGATAGGAATTGGAACAATATACTATTCTGGGCAATATTTCATGAGATATATCATTTCATGCTTCATGATGAGCATCATTTTTTTGATCTTCCTTTTTATTCCTGAAGAAAAAAAGACAACAATCCTGCAAAATGCCAAAGAAACACTGTGGATTTTCTAAAATACCATTGAAGGAGCATGGTTTATTTTTCTCATGTGCCTTTTCAGTACTGGCATTCAGATTATTTATCATTTCTGTCAATCGATAATACTTTAAACAAGCAAAATCAACTACCTTAACAGTGCACAGATGCTCACACTGATATTCTGCCATGTAGGGGCTTCTTCACAGCGCAATATTTTTCAAACTTACTGATGTCTAAATATCATGTCTTAGAGAACAAATACAGAAATTCTGTAAAATATTTTTTATTCTTCTCTGCCCTGATGTGCAGGGCACTTTATTTTTTAGCTCATAGCAAGCAAATCGCTTTAGAAATCATCGCATTTTCGTTAATCCATGGATTTATTTGCACCGTATCAATCGGTGCAAAGAGCCTATTTTTTTCAGAGCTTAACCAAAAACAAACAGGACATATTTCCGGCATTATCAGCGCTGTATCTTTCAGTGGAAGAATATTTTCAATCACGGTGCTGAGCATCATCTCTTGTCTCCCTGCAAAAATTTCACCGTCTTATTATCTAATATTACCAACCATCGCCTTTTTCATCTGTGGTTTGATCGTCATGAGATGGATGACACATTCCCGCAAAGCGCTACACGCAAAATATCATATAATATCTTCCAAAAATGATATTGCTTAATATGAACAACATATTGATTTATAATCCATTATCTTAAATAGAGTCTCTCATAGCGTAAAATTCTTTTCATTCAAATCTGTTTATATGGAATCATACCCCCTTCCCTTCTGCTCATCCTAAATAGGATGAATATAAGGACAAAAGGCCTTTGGGAAAGTAATAATAACGCCGCTTATGAATCATCTTAGGTATCAAAAACTGTCATAACATGAGTGGCTAGCAACTAGTCTAATGAAGCAAGTTTGCTTCTTTATAAATTGCAAAGATGGTGGTACACTACAGGTTTATCATTATACCATTCATGAATAGCGCAGTGAAATGAATCTAAATGCTTTGAGAAATATTTTTGAAAATAAATACGTAAATTGATGATATCATGGCATTTTGTTTTACCTGAAAGGTGTAAGCCTATTCATTAAATATAAAAGTACTGAAGAATTTTCTTAAAAATCCCAGCTTTATAACAACCGATGAAAGGTAAGAATTTTATCCTAAAAGGGCAAAGAGAAGATCATTTGAATGAGATGTACAAGATTTTGAGAGTCCTTATTGCACTTGATAATGTATATGTTTGGAATATTTTTATAGAAGTAAACAGCTTTTTTGAGAAATAGTGGTAAAAATATCTTCATAGAGTATTATAATTATCACAACTCACTTAAAAAAATAAAAACTGGCAATGTATATCGCCAGTTTTTAAAAGCATAGTTCAATAGGATTAGAATGAACGCTGTAAGCGAAGCATACCTTGGAAAGCATTTTTTCCATTCAAGGCATGGGTATAATTCTTATCTTTATTTACGCCTTTCAAAGTACGATCATCATTCCAAGAAACGTAAGTAAGTTCAGGTGTAATTACAAAGCCTGGAACGAGCGTATAGGCAATATTGACAGAAGTTGCAAAGGTTTTTACAGCGCTATAAGAAACTTGAGCATTTAAATTCGCTTTTGGAGTGAGTTTATAAGTTGCACCAGCCCAAGCAGCCCAATTTCCTCCCCAGTTTGCGTAAATCGTTGTATTTTGCCGCGTTAACACACTATCTGTACCTTCTTCTACAGTATAGTAATCAACGTTGTTTTTATAGCCAGCCATTGCCCATAGATTAAAACGATCATTGACATTGAAATCTACACGGACCTTACCAGCCCACTTTTTGTAGTAAGAATCATAAGCAGCAACGGCTGAAAAACCACCCCATTTTTGCATAAACTTCATACCTAAAACCAGATTAGGAGCGTAATTCTTTATGCCTTTGCTTGGCGGAAGGTCATCGTTAGGAACAAGGGCAACTTTGTCATTTTTATCGATGTAGTAGTATGTATCATCATCTGATTTGAAGGAAGCATTGCCTAATTCAGCCCCAATAATGGCAGAAAAACCACCATCACCACTAAAAGTGTAAGAAATAAAATTGGTACGTGTATCACCCGCTGGCGCTATACTGTCATCATTGATAACATTTCCATAACCACCAGTCCAGCTGCTAAAAATTGTATCATCAAGACCTACGCGGAAACCGCCAAGTTCAATATAGGCAGCTGTAAGCTTAGCACCATCCCTGTTTGCACCATTCTTCCAGTTTGAGGCAATGCGCGCATATGAACGAAGTGTTCCCATTTCTGTTTCAGAAGCAGTCTGAAAAACAAGGGTTAATTGTGATGTTGCACTATAGGTTTTTCTTTTGGTAGCTAATTCAGCATTTGTTGTTGCATTAATATTATCACCGCCGAGAAAATCAGCACGAACATTTCCTGACAAACGCATGCAGGTCTCTGTTCCTGGGATATAAAAATATCCTTTACCATATGCATCGCAAACGCGAACATATTCTACAGGCTCTGGTTCTGCAACGACTGTTGAAGCAGCATGCGCTCCAGAAACTGCTAAAAAAGCTGCTGCAGAGCTTAAAAAAATGGATTTAATATTCATAATGAATCTCCAATGAAACGTAGTTTAATCTTCGTAGGGAATGTTATTTTCTCGACTTATACAAAGACAGAGTAAAATACGCGATACTTATAATTCATTAGCTATACTAATCTTTTTTCAATATACAAATATGAAATTAACTTTTTGAAGGATCTTGATGTACTATTCACGACAATGTGGTAAAAAAAGCACATATGCATTTTGTTAACGCCTTATCTGATGTCATCAATAAAAGAAAAATTTTAGATATTTTTGAAAAAAATCGAAAATGTCTTGAACTTTCGGTTGATACCATTTATGCACTTCCTTGGAGAGGTGGCCGAGTGGTCGAAGGCGCTCCCCTGCTAAGGGAGTAGGGCTCAAAAGGCTCTCGAGAGTTCGAATCTCTTCCTCTCCGCCACAACACTTTTATCACGCTATAACTTATTGATTTTTGATATCTTTTTTTAGGGTACGGGATGCTAGAATAAAAGTGAGGGAATAGGATTTTCTTCTTCTCCGCTATTTTCAGTAAAAGTAATAGGTTGTAATAAAATTTGGAAATTTTGTTTTTTTGATTCTTTTTATTTTTCCGGCTATTCAAAATTTTTTATATCTTCATAAATTGCTTTTTTTGCTCACGGTTTTTTATCGGTTGTTTTGAGATAGGGTGATGCCATTTTATCTTCAGTCGAGCAAAAAAATGCTTTCATTGGCAAAACTGTAACATCTAAATGAGCTGCATGCATTGCAGCTTATTTTCTTAACTCATTTGCCGATTTTTCAATTTCTTGCTGTATGATATACTTCGTGCAAAAGATTATCTCAATTTTCTCTTACGCGTTTATGTCCCTTTTTCTGTAGATAACAGATAAGTGTTTTATTTTTTGTGATCAATTTCAAATGTTATGGCAATTCAGGAAAAAAAGAAAATATTTCTCCGGATTTGTTATGTAAAAGCAAATCGAGTGATCTTATCTCCCACATCCTTCTATTGAAGCAAACAGTGTTGCAAGAATACAAATCTTGTACAAAGAAAAACTCACTCCAAACATGCTGATCAATTTCAAGGTCTTAACATTAATAATATTTCTCTCTACCTTCCTCTATCCAAAGAGAAACACTACATTGTTTTTTGCTACTATACGCACTTTGTTTGAAAAGCTCGTAAATGCACTCTCACTTGCTCTCACACCACAAATGACTTCTTCCACACAACTCTAATCGGCAAAAAGCAAATAAAGAATTTTATAAAACGTCTATTATCGTAACTTTATATTTAAATAAAAATAAATTGAATCAATTTGATGGAAAATATTTATCTACCAACGCATAAATAATTGCTGCTGTTTCAATATCCAAAATTCCATCATAATTTTCCTGACGAAAATGAAATTGAAATGCTCGAATCAAATCTCTATATCCCATTTCACTAGATGCAACCGAAATATCATATCCATAACATTTTAGTTTAGCCAAAACATCTTCTTGAGGCGGCAAACTCTTATAGAACTGCTCCTGATAGCCGTCTTTTTGTTTCTCATCATACCATGCCCCTATACCAGCCAAATAAAGTTCTTTCCATGGGAACGCAGCCCCTGGATCACTCTTTCTTCCAATGGCAATATCACTGTGTCCAACAACACCCGTTGGCATAATATCTGGATATCTTTGAAGAATATTTAATGCAAGTTCCTTAACTGCATCAATTTGCCTTGGGTTATAAGGAGGAAATATAAAATTCTGACAATTGTCAACCTCTAGATTCTCTGTCTCAAGCTGCAAAGCCGTCCCATTCACACCATCGCCTTCACTCCATGAATTAACATAATTCTGCAATTCACAGTCATCTTTATATGCCTTCTCTGAAGAATCAGAATAGCCCTTCGCCAAATTCACTATTTCAATTCCAATGGAGGTATCATTAAGGTTACTACGTCCAGCCCATGAACTCATACCCGCATGCCATGCGCGTTCATTTTCATCTACCAGATTAAAGATGCGCATATCTTTAAACCCTGCCTCAATATAGCTCTGCTCTGTGGGATCTGGAACAAGATAGTGGGCACTAACATCTTCTCCTGTGAGAGCCATCACTGACTCTTTAAAATCCAGTGAAGTATAATGCATGACAAGAAAACGAACACGACGATTAAAGCTCTTGATAGAACGATAACTGTTGTAATCAATCTGATACACAGCAATTCTTCCTTTTTATCTCTTTCGCGAATAAGACTGCACGTTACAATAGAAATACTCAAAATCAGTGTTATGATGGCTTTTTCAAGACATCCCACTATCCAACTTTAAATTGGCGCATCAAAAACAGCAAAGCTCTTGCTCCATAATGAACGCGCACTTTCACATCCTCTATACAAAACGAACAAAATAACTCTCTAAACACGCACCAACCACTGATTCAAACATCTGTTCTCTAAAATGTCTGAAAAACTACTCATTAAGAAACAAATACAAGCACAGCGAAACTATTGAGCAACTATTCTCTTATGCTTTGTATAAAACAATTCCTCCTCTTACGAATGTAAGCAATACACGGACAGATATTAGCCCCCCTATTGAACCATCGCCTGATAGTGCAAAAACACTGAGAGACTCTTTTATGAAATTTTTGTGTCTATTTATGGGCAAAACCAATTAACAATACCCATTTTGGCTGAATTCTTCGCTCGCATATTTTAAAACAACATTGAGAAACTTCTTTTGTATAGTGATAAACAATCAAGCTGTTGCCTTTATCATAAAGAAGTTTTTCCTACAGTTTTCTTAAAATATATTCTCTTATCTCTCAAACAACACGCGCCAAAATTTTTTTCTAAACTGAATAAAACAATCTGCAAAAATAATTGTAATTTCATCATGCCATAAAGATCCCCTATAATTCATCTGTACAGGGGATTTTTACTCCAAATTATATAAATATTTGTTTGCAAACAAGGTAATGATAAGCTCTATAATCAGCAATTTTATGTACAATGTCTAGGCGATTATAGGAAAATTTTTACTGTAAAAACGTTTGGAATAAAATATTTCCCAAGTATTTAATATCAACGAAAATCACTTGCCAAGACAATTCTTCTAACGCATCAAAAAAACACTGTCTGTAATTCATGCAACAGCAAAATGACTTAGGAAATAGAGTCTTTATAAAGTATTATTTGCTTTTTTCTCTTTGCAAATATCTTTTTAAAACCAACCAAGTTGCATATTCCTGTAAGACAATCCCTAAAAGTGGTCGTGTATAAAGAAAAGAAACCTGATCATCCCCATAGTCTTTTATCCGTACACTCATTGTAGCATATCCAAGGCTTTCTTTTTGGTTTTCTAATATTTCTAAAGAAGGTGATAAGCTAACCTCAACCTCTAACTGCGGAATATTTTTTACACTTTTTCCTGCCTCCTGAAAATACTTTAAAAGATGAGGATCATTTGCCGACCAACAAACCTCTGTATACATTGCTAATTGTTCACGAGCAGTGGTAATTTCTGCCCCAACCAAATATGGACGAAAATGATTTTCAAATTCTTCAATTAAATGCCCTGCTAAAGGCGTAGATGACTGGCCAACCAATTGCACAAGAACATAAGGGTTTTTCCATAAAAAATGCCGTTCAAATGGCTCATTTTCAAAATGGCAATCCACCCAATGCGCAATAGTGCTTTCATCGATTCCAATCAAAGTCCATGCATATTGCGCACGCGATATAAAAGAATAGTTTTTCTCACCATGTTGTAAATAATCTTCTAAAAGGGCAAGAGCTTGTGTAGGTGGACTAGGCAACACCACAAGGGAACTTCCATCACAAGAAAGGTAAAAACTAGGGGCTGTACCAGTAGGATTATCAAGCACTTTTGCTGTCTCTGGAAACAATGCTTGACACGCATTATTGCTATCCGGCACAATTCCTAGTCTCTCTAATTGCGCTTTTATTGTTTGCCAAACATCTTCATGATGAATCAAAGGCTGTCTCACAGCTTGAGCCACCGCATCACGCGTTTTATCATCAGATGTAGGCCCTAATCCTCCACTGATAATGATAAGATCTTCTTGTCCCAAACAAGCAATTACAGTTTCGCACATTTGCTGTAATTGATCTACGCAAACAAAATGGCGTGTTACTTGAATATTCCTCTTTTCCAAGCTTTGACTTAAATCCTGCAAATTGGTATTCAAATATTGTCCTGAAAGGAGTTCATCACCAACGGTAATAACCGCTGCCCGACAAACAGAAACAGGATTTTCAAGAGAATTGAGAACAGCTTGTGCCATTTGGCGTGTAGAGGCTAAACCTCCTAAATCATAAGTAACAGTTTTTCCAGAACGAATAACCTGATCAACACTCTCAGACAATTGTCATACCGCATCCTGAAAGCCTAAATAATTCAAAAGTAAAGCCGTGGTGTAAAGCATGGCAGAAGGATTTGCTTTATTCTGTCCAGAAATATGCGGTGCACTGTCATGAACAGGTTTAAAACAAGCAACTTTGCTTCCCACCATTGCACAAGGTGCAAGCTCTAATCCACCCATCACTCCAGCAGAACAATTAGAAAGGATATCACCAAACATACTGTCAGCAACAATTACACCAAAACGCTCAGGCTTTGTTGCAATCCATAAAGAAACCGTATTCACATCGTGAATCTCTGCTTCTATTTCCGGATAATTCTGCGCGATTTTCTCAAAAATTTCTTGCGCAAATTGACCACTTTTCCCCATAATATTTGGCTTATCCGCAAAAGTAACCCTCTTACACCCATGTGCTCGTGCATAAGAAAAAGCATATTCAAATAATCGTTCTAAACCAAAGCGTGTTTGCAAATGCACCGTCCACGCCGCCTCTTTAAGACCAAATTTTTCTAAATTGAGTTGTCTTAACCATGCAGCTTCCTCAGAGGGGATTCCACGAGAATTTCGTTCTGTATAAAGACCTTCGCTATTGTCGCTGATAACACAAAAATGAAAAGGCTTTTTCGGACCGATAATGTATCTGATAGGGTGTATATTTGCAAAAAGATCCAACTTTTGGCGCAATTGAACAAGAGGGAAAACATCAGAAAGTTGACTTGCTTTTGAAGGTTCTACAAACTCTTTTAAAATGGCATTGCCAACCAATATCGCCATAAGTGAATTCGATAGGCAACTTAAATTATTCTAAGACCATCAGTGCAGCATCACAAATCCCTGGTCCCACTCCATAGCAATACAAGAACTTTCTTTTTCATAATCCATTCATCCATTGCTCAATAATTGCATTCGTCATAACAGGATTATCATCCCACAGACGCGTACCAGCATCAGGGATGACCCTATATTCATGATAAATACAATAGCTTCTCGTTTGATTGTCTATGGTTGCAAGTTGCGATTTTTCACCAATTAGCGCTAAAAACTTTCCAGTATATTTGATAATCTCATTTCTAGCATCCATCTCTAGCAAGAAATGAAATCCTCTCGTCATACGCTCAATTGCTATATCCTTTTGCGTATCAGGGATTTCCCGTGGAACTCTTTTTTTGACACCTCCAGAAGGATGCATCAAAATATTGAGTGCTTCTAGCGCTCTAGATAAATCTTGATTTTTTAAGAAATTAAGAACATATCCAAGTCTCTGTTGTAAAAGCTCATCTGGATAACCTGGTGCATTCACAGCAAGCACAGCGCGAACATTTGGCAGTCTTGCTGCCAATATTTGAACTAACATTCCAGCCATAGAAAAACCCACCAGTACTGAAGGCTCTCTAAAAGAGCTTTCAAGTTTCTCTCTAATAAAAGACAAAATTTCTACAGAAGAGTGCTTACAAATAAGAGAATTACTAGGAAAAAGAGACAGCGTATCGAGGAGAGTAATTTGGTACCCTTTTTCCGAACATAGCTTTGTAAATGAAGAACAAAAAACACCATGATCCCAAATTGGCATCACAGGAGAGAGAATGACAATACGAAGGCTCATTGATTTATTCCCCGCTATTCCCCACAACTGTTATTTTAAAAGATATCTAGAAAAAAAAATTCTCACTGCAGATAACATTAAAACACATATATATCCGAATCCTATCATGCATTCCCCCAAAACAATTATTCAGAATACGCAATTGTAACAAAATTAAACAAAACTGCGATAAATTTTAAATACGTTCAAGGAACCAGCTTCCTAAAACTTTACTATTAACCACAATAATTTCTATTCAAGTAAAATAACAGTATAATATTTACCCATAATGCTCTTTTTTCTTATCTCCCTCAATCCATTTCGGAATGCATAAAATCATGCGCTTTACAGATAAAATGATAAAACCCAGCAAACAGCAGGCAGCCAATAAAACTGCCATAGTCTATGGATTGTGCCCAGATATCTTTCCAATAACCGCAGCACTCAACGCAGCACTACCTAATTGTAAAGCTCCCATCATACCAGAAGCAGCTCCAGCAGCCTGCGGATGTGAAGAAATAGCCAATGCTGTCCCTAATGGCAATAAAAAACCATTGGCAAAAGTAAGAACAGCAATAGCAACAAAACTCGTCACCAAGGGCCATGGACTTACATACATTTGCAAAGCAAACAGCCCCCCTCCTATCGCAAAAATAATATACCCGCGCCAGACAGTTTTTTCCATAGACTCGCGCTTAAAAAACCATCGCGCTGTAAAATTTCCCCAAATATAGGGTAATGACACACCAATATAGCTATAACCAATATAGACTGGTGGCAAACCCAAAGTTGTGAGTAAAAAAGGCGACTCTACAATATAAGCAAAATAGGCCGCATAAGAAAAACACGGAATAAGTGCATGAAAACAAATTGTTTATTTCTAAGAACCCCTAAACATCCCTTCATAAATCCCACAAGAGAAAAACGATGATGTTTTTGAACGGGCAAGGTTTCTGTGAGCACAAAATAACAAAGTAAAATAGTCAAGAATATAAAAACACTTAAAAAGATAAAAGTCGCTTGCCAATGAAAAGCTTGTAACAATATCCCTCCCACTAAAGGGGCGAGTGTTGGCGACATGCCAATAAAAGGAAAAACAATTAAGTAAAGTTTTCCTGCTGCTTTTTTATCCAATAAATCATTGATAATAGCACGGCTTAAAACAATTCCGGCACATGCTCCAAGACCTTGTAAAAAACGCAAAGCAAGAAAAGCGTGAATATTAACCGTATAAATTACACTTATCGTGGTCAACAACCATAGAAACAAACCAAAGAGAAGTGTTTTTTTACGCCCCAAATTATCACTCAATGGTCCATAAATGAGCTGTCCAAGTGCCAATGCAAACAAAAAAATCGCCACAGCATTCTGAATCCGAGATTCAGTAACTTGATAATATTGGCGCATTTCTCCCAGTGCCGGAAGAAAAATATCTGTAGAAATCAGACCTCCGGTCGACAAACACACGATAAGTATAAGGAATGGTAATGTATATTTATGTTGCATGAGAGAAAAGCACATTTTGCAATTTTAAAAATAAATTATTTGTTTAAGAAGTATTTTGTTATATATCAATAAATATAATTCTCTTTTTTATCTATTAACAGAAACAATGTAAATTATTTTATTATAAATTTTACTGTTTTATTTTCTTGAAGATGTTTCTCTCGCCAATCGGCCCAATCCCCATAAACAAATTCTCGATTAGAATTTCAGCAAAATATCTTTCACCATCTCAGTAAGAGCATTGCCATCTCAAACATCATAAT
>NZ_BAABJA010000011.1:0-35496 GCF_039543065.1 Bartonella pachyuromydis
GCCAAAGCTTCAGTAGAAAAATTACACAAAGCAATAGGTCTTTTTCAGTGGATTTTAGAGAGTTTTTTAAAACAAAAAACATCAAAAACGAAACACAGACATTTCGCTGACGAAATGTACATAGAATATACAACCCTTAACCATAACTGTAATTGTAACAAAAATGAGTATTCAGAAAAATCTGAATCCACCTTACCTTCAAAAAATGCACCATTGCTTTACATCAAACCAGAACTTTTAAATGAAGCGCTGCCTCATACTGCAATGTTCCTTAAACATGACTTGCAATCTGAAAGGAATTTAATCGATTCCATGGAATTTTTAGCCAGAATGAAGGGTATTTCGTCTCATGATGTTGAAGAAGCTAAAAAACTATGGGGCTTCAAAAAAGCGGCTCTTGCTCTTGGAATTCTTATCGAAAAATATTACCGATACCCCATCCAATGATTTCTGCCAATCTCTAAGCCAATATCTGTTTTGCACGATCGCTCAAGAAAATCATGGCGAATAACCTCTGGATTGTTCTTTGCCTTGGTAAAGGCAGATAGAGTTATATGATGTAAGGGCGGAGAAAGAATGATGATCACCTTGCAAGAGCTGATGAATGAGCTCATTGTCATGGATACACAACCATACAGGGAAATCTTCTTTCATTTTTTTAAGTGAAGAAAGAGGCTATAGGAAAACCCCCAGGGGTGTATACATTACACATCTCCCCCAAAAAAACATATATGACGATTTATTGTTTAGCAAGAAAGCATTTTAAAAGTTTGCTCTTAAATTATGAAGCAATTTATGAAAATATGCCATTCCTTTGAAGTTCATATCACCAATTCTATGAAAGGGCGGGAAACTTTAATTGTAGAAAAATTTACTATCGGGTGGGTGATATGAAGTTATTTTAAAAAAAAGAGTCCATTAGCTCTTTTTTCTTCTCTCTTTATTTCTAAAGTTGGTGATTATGCTTATGAAGTTGTTTTTGTTTTACTTGTCTTGGAATTGACAGATAACATCTTTTTTACAGGTCTTGTGTATTTTTTTCGCTTTATTCCTTTTCTCTTTTTGGGGCCTATAGGCGGTTGGTTAGCGGATAATTTCTCTTTGAAGAAAAATATGATCTTCAGTGAATTGGCGAGATTATTCGCCTCATTATTCGTTTTGATAACCGCTATAACAGGGACTGCAAATATTATTGTGCTTATTGTAGCTGCAATCTGTACAACGATCGGAAGAAGTATTTTTCAACCAAGTTTTCAAGCGGCTATTCCTAGAATGTTTGCAATCAAGGAGCTGACAAAGGCAAATAGTATTGCACAAATTATAAATGAGATTGCATCTGTCATTGGTCCTTTAGTATGTTCCCTTCTGCTTCTTTTTGCGAATAAATCCGCTGTCCTCGTTTTTAATTTTTTTACCTATCTTATCTCTATTATCTTGTTATTTCATCTCATGAATCTCAATACAAGTGAGAGTAACTCGTTTAATTTTATAAAAATTTATCGGGAAACAGCTTCTTATCTTAAATCTCTTTCTACAGAAAATAAGCATTTATTTATTACGCTCGTTGGCTCTGCGTTTGCTATTCTCTTTACGGGGGAAATTTTAAGATTTTTAATTCCAGCTTTTGTTCTCTCGATAGGGGGAGAGGAAAGCCTTGTGAGTACTCTTTTTCCTCTTATTGCTGTTGGAACAATTGTGGGCGGGGTGCTCTATCATAAAGTTATCGTCAAAGTTACAGAACTGAAACTTATGATCTTTTGGCTTCTTTATGGGAGCGTTTTATTTGTTATGCCCTTCGCTGCACTCCTTTCTTTAAAACTCCTGCTCCTCTAGGCTTTACTGGTGCATTGGTCGATATTAGTTTAGTATCAGCGCTTCAATTATATTCTCGTCGTGAAAATTTTGGAAAGAGTTTTGGAACCTTTTCAACTTTAGAAAACTCTGCTGAAGCCATATCTGGCTTTATTGCTGGACTTTTTGCTCTCTTGGGATTGTTGAGCTCTTTTTTAGTGATGTCTGCATTCATTGTTTTCACTGGAATGATTGGCGTTATAAAAATTAAGAAAAATAACAGAGAAACCTCTTAGCACGACAGGAGATAACGATCATTGAGATCTCTATGCCATTTCTTTTTTCTCAGACGGTTCGTTCCTGATATTTGCAACAACACTCTTTGCTCATTGCTTTTTCATGATTTCACATAGAATGGTGGTCATTTTTTAGATGTTACAACAGATGCTTTGTTTCCAAAAGTAACGCGTCATGAGAAGTTTTATCTCTATCAGTTAACACATTGATTTATCATATTTTCTCTTCAATTTTTAAGAGCCTTGAATATGGTAAGATTTTTTCATGTCAAATCTCTCCCATGGTGAAGCAAGAAAAATGATATCTTTGCATCTCACAAGGTGTCTGTCACAAGCGGGATTGGTGTGTGGAGAAAAACGATAGAGGAAACGACTCAAAATGCTTGTTATGAACCGTTTCCGATATCAAAAATTTCTCTATAAGAGCAACTGGCAGAGAATATGATGATGCCGGCTTGTTCCTTCACAAGATAACAAGCAGAAAATTTTGCAATTTGTTTAGTGTATGCGAGATATTTCAATTGCTTCATTAAAAATGCAATAAAATTTGTCTCCTTTGAGCAAATATCTCCATTTGGGATAAGTTTATTTGCTTATGTGGCGTGATATTTAAATCTTGGCATTCAAGAAAAAAGCTTCCGTTTTGCTTTCAGAATTAAAGTGTCTCGAGCATGATTTGCTTTGGTCAATGATCATGCCTGATGAGATGAAAGCCTGTTTTTTGATGTGCGGTTTATTGTCTTAGAAGTCTTGTTTGAGAATAAGATTTGTCAAAAGATACAATAGGAGTTGGCAGAGAGGGCGAATTTTATTTTAGGGCTTTCACTACGTCGCATCATTTTTGTTGGCTAAAGAGAGAATTAAGTCATAACGCGCAATATATGTATCAATTTAAACCATTGATCGCCATAAAAAAAGAAATTTTGATGGCTAAAGTAAGACAAAAATAAGGGCGTTTTATTTTGAAAAAAGGAAGCTAAAAATTCCCATATTGAATAAATGATACTTATATTTTACACTTCAAATGAGTCTTTTATCATCAGGGGGAATTTGTGCTTTTATTTGTTGATAAAGAGAGCTGCAAAATGAAATATTTTGTGTTGATATTCGCTTTTGCTGCCCTATATCCCCTATTGTTTGCTTCATTATTGTTAAAAACAATAAAAATGAGGGATGAATTGTGAATAATGCATTCATGGTCTCTTTTTCGCCCAATTTTCTGATATTTTACACACTATAATAAGAAAGGAGACTTTAAGCTATGTTTCTTCCATTTTTGATTGCTTTAGGTACAGCAGTAACGACTTTGTATGGCAAAAAAAATATAAGTTATGCTTTGTGGGCAGTTTTATTAGTTGTCATTCTTCTCACCTTTAATCATCACGCAACTTCTACTTTAAATTTGTCTTTTTGAGAGAGTAGCCATGGAACATGTTGAACAAAAAAACCCTCATTTTGTTACATTGATGAATACCTTAGGACTTATTGGATTATCCATTGTCTTGATGGTGGCTTTTTATTATCAGTTGGTAAAGTTTGAGTTACCTTGTCCCCTTTGTCTGCTCCAACGCGTTGGTTTGATGCTGGCTGGGTGTGGGTTTTTACTCAATATTCACCATAAAGTGAAAAATACCCATTATGGTATGGTTATTCTTGGTTGTATGGTAACCAGTGTTGTCGCTGCAAGGCAGGTGTTCTTGCACATCACCCCCGATGATCTTGGGTATGGTTCAACATTCTTTGGATTGCATTTTTATACTTGGGCTTTCATTATCTCTGTTCTTTGTATTCTCGCCGTTGCCGTGGTTATGGTGTTGGGTGAATTAGCACATAAATTTAAGGAATTCTCTCCTTTTCCAATGTTGGCAAAAATGGCAAGTTTCTTGTTTGTGTTTTTGATCGCAGCAAACTTGATTTCTACTGTGCTCGAGTGCGGAGGGGGGCAATGTGCTGATGATCCCGTAAGATATGAATTGTTATCAAGTTGGTTTGATGCCTCTTCTTAAAGTGTTTTTTTTTCATAAATTTTCCGGATAATATCTTAATCTTCAAAAAGAAGTGGCAATCTAGCGTTGCCGCTCCTTTTTTGCAAAAACTTTAAAATGCATGCAGATCCTTGATCTTTCCCCTATAGAAGTACAGTTTTAGTCTATTTTTATAGATATTTCTTGCCTTTCTAAAAGAGTATAGATTACTCTTAATAATCCCTCTAATGAAAAACTTTTTATGCTAAAATCTCTTCTCGAAGAAATAAAAAGCTTTTTTTATTCTTGTACCTTTTTATATTCTATGTTAGCACATCCTATAGTTTGATGTTCGTGAATGCTTGAAAGCAATTGTAATGCTTCTAGAGCGTTGGGGTAAAATTTAGCAAGTTGTTACTGAAATAATTTTCTGTGAGGGGTTGTTTGTAATGAATGACCCTCTTTTTTTTGAATGATTCTTTGCTTCGCTTATGGATTTGGCAATATAATACGCTCTTTTTCCACAGGCCTTGGTAGAGTTCAGGGTAAAGTCTTTGTATTGCCTGTAAAGCAAAAAAATTTCATACTGATTCTAAACAAAGTGATAGACTGAGATAAGTATTTTTATTGTCTTGAAACGTCTTGAAAGTTGCAAATACCGCTTTTTATCAAATATAGATAACCCTATCGAGAAGATGGTGAGGGTGATTATGTAAAGGGTGGTCCGTGTCATATTTTAACATTTTCCTGTAAACTGACATATCTGCAAACAGATGATAACTGTTTTAAAATCTGCGCTTCATGAAGGAAGAGGATATGGGGGCATTGATAGTTTGAAAGAGAAGCTGTGTGTTTTCATGCGTTGATTTGTGCCATGGTACAGGAATTCTCTAAAAGTTCACAGTTGATAGGTGAGAGTTCTTTAATGAGAGGAAGAGAGTTTCAAACCATTCTTGATAGCGCTATAGCATCATGCATTTGTATAAATTTGCTGCTTTCTGTAAATATTGAAAAGCGAAAAAGTGTGCTTCTGTAAAAGTGTGAAAAAGTTGTCTGTGCTCTATTTTTGTTGATGCTGAGCTATATGCTGAAAGGGGGGGAGAATAATATGCTTTTAAATTGGCTAAAGGGAAGGAGTAAAGCTTTGTAGGTTAAAGTTTTTTGATCGCTTTAGGGAACAAACACAAAAACAAAAAGCTTTCCCTTTTTGTTGGATTCTTGTTCACAAAACTGAGAAAATAGGGTATGAACGCTGGAAAAATTATACGCACTGTAAAGGAATTTGTTTTTTATGTCAAAAGAAGAAGTTTTAGAATTTTCTGGTATCGTAACTGAACTCTTACCGAATGCGATGTTTCGTGTGAAATTAGAAAATGATCATGAAATTATTGCTCATACCGCTGGAAGAATGCGGAAAAATCGTATTCGCGTGTTAGCTGGGGATAAAATCATGGTGGAAATGACCCCTTATGATTTGACAAAAGGGCGTATTACCTATCGCTATAAGTAGATCAGAGATGGTGATTGTTTTCTGTAAAGCGTTCCTATCGTTTCTAAAAGACCTTGATGTCTTTTATTGGTTTAAGTAAAAAACCAGAAGAAATGAAAGTGTTATGAAAGACACGTGAAGTTATATTACAGAATATTTCATGACGCCAAAATGAATTGGGTGCGAGCTTAAAATTATTCTGAGGGGGCGAAAATGAGAAACTTAAAGAAAACCTTCTTAGGAAAAGAGCATTTTAAAAAACATCCTGATGAAGAAATCCAATTGGTGCTTGCTTCCGCTTCACCCCGTCGCTTGACACTTTTGGCGCAGATCGGTCTTGAGCCTCATGAGGTTTACGCAGCCAATATCGATGAAACACCAAAGATAAGAGAACATCCTGCAAATCTTGCCAGACGTTTGGCAAAAGAAAAAGCCCTTAAAGCGCAAGAGGCTTTATTATGGCGCTATCAAAATGAGCAAGAAAATGCCGTGCGGAAAATGATCATTTTGGCTGCTGATACTGTGGTGGCTGTAGGACGCACCATTCTCCCTAAACCAGAGGGCGAAGATGAGGCTTATGAATGTTTGCGCTTCCTTTCTGGACGTTCTCACAAGGTCTATGGTGCTATTTGTGCCCTCAATGAAGCCAACCAAATAAGCGTAAAATTGATTGAAAGTCGTGTCCGTTTTAGACGATTGACCGCTCCATTGATGGAGGCATATCTTGCTTCTGGAGAATGGGAAGGAAAAGCTGGGGGCTATGCCATTCAGGGAAAAGCTGCTGCTTTTGTCGTCCATATTGCTGGTTCTTATTCCAATGTGGTGGGACTACCCTTGGCGGAAACAATGGATCTTCTCACAGCTTATCACTATCCATTGCTCTCTTCTTGGACTGGGTAAATGCATGAGAGAAATTTATGCTGCAGGTAAAATCAATGATACAAGATGAAAAACAACCAAAATGGGAGGCGCAAAATGAAAAAAAACAAACAGCAAAAAAAGTCAATAATAGCTGTCAACAAATAACAAAAACGCAACAAACACACAAAAAAACAGATTTAACACAAACAAAAACTTCTCCAATCCGTCCTGCGCACCCTTGTCCTATTTGTGGTCAAATGGCACAACAAAACGCCTATCCTTTTTGTTCAACACGATGCCGCGCTATTGATCTTAATCGCTGGTTGTCCGGTGCTTATATCTTGCCCCCACCGCCACAAGTCAGTGATGAAGAAGAATAAAATCATCTACTATCCCATGGCGTTAGAAATGCGACTTAAGGTAAGGGAGATATTTGAACTTTGGAGAATTGCCTTTTTCTTATAGAAAGGAGGGGTATTTAATGTCTGCGGCAGAATATGAAGTGCAGAGCATTGAGGGGGTGCTTTGAGAGGAAGGGGCTTTACCAATAGGGAAAGCGTTTTTTGGGGGCTTTAGTTTTGAAGAGCAAAAGCAAGAGTAAAGATTTGGATTTGAGGAAAGGATGGATATTGGAAATTCAAAGTTTGTAGAGGCAAGCTAAATACAAATAAAAATATCTCTCCTGCTTTGTTTGCTTTATAAATTCCATATCATGTTTTTTCTCCAAAAAGTTCGTTGTTTCATAGGGGCACTCAGCTTTTGATCTGAACTGTTCGTTTTTTAGTATTTCTCTTTTGCTACCACCACCGAAAAGTCGTGATGAAGAATAACATCATCCGCTGTTTTAGAACGCTGAAAATAAGGTTTATGACGCAGGTAGAAATTTGCAACTGGTAAGGAATTTACGCAGAGTTTAGAAGATTTTACCTGTTGGGACTGCAGCTAAAACGCGAGTTTGTGCTGACACAGAAAAGTATAGTAATCGAGGGCCGGATCCGTCGAGAATAAAGTCAAGATTGGATAGCGAGTGCTGGCGGAATTCGAGGTAGTTGTCTCTTAGAGAATTGATTTTGGTCTTGAAGGATATTCGAAGCTTGTGAGAGAAGTTGGACATCTTTTAAAGAATGAGGCATGAGAGATGAGAAAAAATCAAGTGATTTGAATTGTCATGAGAAGATTGGGGATATGAGGAGACTTTAGTTTTGGAGAGAACAGAGATTTGCATCTTAGAAAATTACCTCTTGAGTTTGAGGAGAGGTCGAATATTTGAAGATCGTTGAAAAAGTTGAAGCGGATATGGCAAAAGAACTGGCGTTTACATTTGCGGTGAAGAGGCTGTTTGAAATAGGCGAGAAAAACGAGGCATCTTAAAGCACAAAATCTCCTCAAAGTTAAAAATCATTTTATCCAGAATAAAATAATGAATTTTAAGATATAATTCCAAAAGTATAAAAACAAGAGTGGGAGAGATAAAATCCCTCATGCCCATTCATTTTCAAATCAACATAAGGGATTTTCTCTTTTTTAGCAGGGGAAAAGATTAATTCTTTTGCATCATTTTCCAGATTTTGCCATCAGACATATACATAATCTTTTGCCCCGTCGTTATTTTTTGTGTGCTGTTATTGATGTGAAGTAAAGAACTAAGCGCTGCTTGGTGGTCTACAAAAATTGATTTCCACTTAAATAAACGCGCTTCTGGTAAAGAAATATTGGGTGACCACGAACCATTTTGTAAACGAATGGCGATAAGTTCTTCCTTTTTTAAGGCTTCCGAAATCGTTTGCGCAGACAGATTTTTCCCATTGGCAATGCGGACGTTCTTTGTCACAGGCGAGGCTAAGCCTCCAAGGTCGCTTATATTATTCATGCAATAACTGAGGTTACACGCTATTTGCACAACGTAAGGATCTTTACAGATTCCTTGTGCAGAGGCTTGTTGCAACGCTTGGTATGGTGTACCGCTTTTATCGGCTGTAGGATTGAAAAAAATTGAACTTTGTGGACTCAAAACATAACAGGAGGAAAGATCTCTTTTCCAACGAGAATGGTCTTCAACAAAGCTTGAAGAATTATAGAGTTTGCCAAAGCTGCTTGGTACTTCAATGACACCGACCGTTGTTGTTTTACCAGTTACAAGATCCGATATGGTACCTGTAACAAGATTGCCATTCTTGAAAACGTCTAATTTGTATCGACGCCCAAGCTTCCAAGGAAATTCAATTTCACACCGTACTCCAGAACCCTCATGGGTGAAATGCTTACATTTATCACTCTTCCATCCTGTTGCATTCCAGATAGAGAAGTGAACAGTGCGGGTGCCTCTGTTGAATAAACCAATATAGCCATTTTTTCCATCCTTGAACTGAAATTGGTTGCCCCAAAAATAGATGGCATCAGCTCCACCATCATAATTTATTTGCTGGGAAAAAGATAGGCTATCGAAGAATGTATTATGGCGCCATGTGTGTTGCATCGTAATAACTTTACCTGCAAATACAGCATAGCTCGGTTTGCTTATCAGAAGAAATAAAAATATTAGGAACAGCTTTTTTATGTTGTGGTACATATTTAATCTCCTTCGCGTTCATAAAGTCAATATAAATATATATATAAATATATATTCAGGATCTTTTAAAGAAACAATGCGATAAATACTTCCAGTCTTTATTTATATTATATGTTGTAAAATATTATTTTATTTAAAGCAAAAAGTGTATTTCGTACTCTATTTAGAGCTTCAAATTCAAAGTTTGGTGTTAAGGCGTTGGTGGAGGAGTTTTGGTAGTGAGATGCGGGTGGTGTGAAAGAGCGTTGGAGAAGAGGTCGGAAAGACTGCTTTCTGTGAATATGTAAAAGCGTAAAACGGGAGAGTTTGTGCATTATGCATGTTTTTGTGGATACTCATAGATTGCGGTGGAAGATTGGTGAAGGGAGCTAAGAGTTGGGGGGGCGTTAAGGTGAGGGGCGGGTGGTGAGATTTGGGTGGCAAGGGGTGATGGTGGAGTACTGGGAGTGGAGTGTTGGTGGTAAGGCTTGGGGGAGAGATGTGGGTGCTGTGAAAGAGCGTTGGAGAAGAGGTGGGGGAGGGGAAGATTGTGGTTTCGTTGAAAAATAATAATGTCTCTAGTACTTGTCCTCTTGCTATGGGGCTTTTGAGAACCCATATTCCTTTTAGCACGACGGTTATTCTTCATGCTGCCTCGTTCGCAGTGTTTTATGGGGGTGGGTTATTCCTTGTGAGTGCGCTTTGGGGAGCTAAAGAGTGGTAGTGCAAGAAAGGAAAAAAAATGAACCTAGAAAAATATAGCGAACGACTGCAAGGTTTTTTACAATCAGCACAAAATAACGCTCTCTCTTCTGATCATCAACAGTTTCTGCCCGAGCATCTTCTCAAAGTGTTGTTAGAGGATTCTCAAGGATTAGCTGCATCTCTCATCCAAAAAGCAGGAGGGGATCTTACTGTTATTCAAAAGGAACTTATCCAAGCTCTCAATGCTTTGCCAAAAATACAAGGCGGAAATGGGCAACTCTATCTTGCACAGCCCTTGGCAAAAGTTTTTACCTTAGCTGAAGATCTTGCTAAAAAAGCCGGTGATCAGTTTGTCACCGTCGAGCGCGTGTTGCAAGCGCTTATCATGGAAAAATCCGCAAAAACAGCCGATATTCTTACAAAAGCAGGGTTGACATCTCAAGCACTCAATCACGCTATTGATGCGTTGCGTAAAGGAAAAACCGCTACAAGTCCCCATGCTGAAAGCCAATATGATGCTTTGCAAAAATATGCACGCGATCTTACCAAAGATGCACGCGAGGGAAAACTTGACCCTGTTATTGGTCGTGAAGAAGAAATTCGCCGCACGGTGCAGGTGCTCTCAAGGCGTACCAAAAATAATCCCGTGCTGATTGGTGAACCTGGGGTGGGAAAAACCGCAATCGTTGAAGGCTTAGCACTACGTATTGTCAATGGCGATGTGCCTGAAACTTTGCGCGATAAACAGCTCTATGCACTCGATATGGGAGCGCTTATCGCGGGAGCAAAATATCGCGGTGAATTTGAAGAGCGGCTTAAAGCCGTATTGGCTGAGGTGCAAGCGGAAAATGGGCAAATCATCCTCTTTATTGATGAATTGCATAACTTGGTCGGGGCTGGAAAATCCGATGGTCCTATGGATGCTTCCAACTTGCTTAAACCCGCTCTGGCGCGCGGAGAACTCCATTGTGTGGGCGCAACAACCCTCGATGAATACCGCAAATATGTCGAAAAAGATGCTGCTCTTGCAAGACGATTCCAACCCGTCTTTGTGCCTGAACCAACCCTAGAGGATACTATCTCTATTCTGCGCGGCATTAAAGAAAAATATGAACAACATCACAAAGTGCGCTTGGCTGACAGTGCGCTGATCGCTGCAGCAAAGCTCTCTAACCGCTATATTACCGATCGCTTCTTGCCCGATAAAGCCATTGATCTCATTGATGAGGCGGCGGCACGCTTGCGTATGCAGGTCGATTCAAAACCTGAAGAACTCGATGCTTTGGATCGGCGTATCTTACAGTTGAAAATCGAACGAGAAGCTTTGAAAACCGATGTCGAGCCAACAGCTAAAGAACGACTGAAAACCGTGCAAGATGAACTCAGTACATTGGAACAGAAATCTGCGGAAATGACAACGGCTTGGCAGGCGGAAAAACAAAAATTAGGCCATGCTGCTGATTTGAAAAAACAACTCGAAGAAGCACGCAATGCTTTGGCTATGGCTCAGCGCGATGGGCAATTTCAAAAAGCCGGTGAACTCGCTTATAGTGTCATTCCCCAACTCGAAAAACAATTGAGTATCGCGGAAAACGATGATCAACAAAATCATCTCGTGGAAGAAACCGTGACCGCTGAGCATGTGGCACGGATTGTTTCTCGTTGGACTGGAATTCCTGTTGATCGGATGCTTGAGGCAGAACGTGAAACGCTCTTGCGTATGGAAGATGAAATTGGCAAACGTGTGATTGGACAAGGAGAAGCTGTGCAAGCTGTTTCTCGTGCTGTGCGACGCGCTCGTGCGGGCTTACAAGACCCCAATCGCCCCATCGGCTCTTTTATGTTTCTTGGTCCTACCGGTGTGGGAAAAACCGAATTAACCAAAGCGCTTGCCGCTTTTCTCTTTCAAGATCAAAATGCCATGTTGCGTATCGATATGTCAGAATATATGGAAAAGCATGCCGGTGCACGCTTGATTGGTGCCCCGCCTGGATATGTCGGATATGAAGAGGGAGGCGTGCTGACCGAAGCTGTGCGTAGAAGACCTTATCAGGTCATCTTGTTCGATGAAATTGAAAAAGCACACCCCGATATTTTTAATCTGTTGTTGCAAGTGCTTGATGAGGGACGTTTGACCGATAGCCAAGGGCGTACCGTCGATTTTCGCAACACCTTGTTGATTATGACCTCAAATCTGGGCGCGGAATTTTTAACCGCCTTGCCGGAAGGACAAACAACTGATCAAGCAAAAGAAGATGTTATGAATGTTGTCAAAGAAGCTTTCCGCCCCGAATTCCTTAACCGTGTTGATGAGATCATTCTCTTTCAACGATTACAACGAACGGATATGGAAGCTATCGTTGATATTCAGATACAACATTTGCAAAATTTGCTCGATGAACGCAAAATCACTTTGCATATCGAACCTGAAGTACGCCAGTTCCTGGCCGATAAAGGCTATGATCCGCTCTATGGAGCACGACCTCTCAAACGTATTATTCAAAAAGAAATCCAAGATCCACTCGCGGAAAATATCTTGTTTGGAAAAATCCACGATGAGATGACGGTGACTATTGCAAAAGAGGGAAATCAATTGACTTTTTCGTCTGAAAATTAAAAATATCTTCCCCAAAAAGAAGCATTTCCATGAGAGGAAATGTGCTTGTAGGGGAGAAGAGTTCTTCCATAAGGGGAAGCTTTTTTGAGGGGTAAGGCTTAGAAAAGGATGGTTGATAAGGGAAAGGCTTTTGAGAAAAGATGTTTGTGGGGAGAGTGCTTATGGCAGGACTCTCTCTGAGAGAAAGAAAAAGACAGATAAAAAAGCGGTGAAAACATAAAAAAACTTGACAAGGTTAATCTGAATCGGTATCATAATGACACAATCGGAATTGTACGCTTTTTCTGTTGCAAAGCAGGTGAAATGACAGGGGGGAAAATAACATTACCGAAAGTGAGTATTTTATGAGTTAAGCCTAGTGGTTTTGCCTTTATAAAGCCGTCTAGAGCCTGTAGTTTTGCAGACCCTCTTCTCTCTTCATTTTATAGTTTTTCATGATAGGTTTGTGGTTGTTATTGGTTATTCATTTTAATAGCTTATATTTTATAAAATTATCAAGAATTTATGGAATTGTCCGTTCAGCTTTTGTCTTTCATCAATAAGTTTTTTTCTGGTCTATTAAAGAGATCTTTTGGGGGGTGTTTTCTAAAAAAGGAGTGTCAGCAATCTTTGTATGATGGTATATTTTTGCTCATCCTTTGCTGGGGCACTTTGCTGTTTGTTTTCAGCAAAGGGATGGGGGAGTGAGTGTTCGTTTTTTGGTCTCTTATGAGGGAATACTCTTGTTCTTCTCAATGTCTTTCCTTTTTAAATAGCGCTCTTCTTTTTCTCTTCTCTTGCTGTTTTCTTGATACATCTTTGGGGGAAGATGCTGGAGGAAAATTGCTTATTTTTAGAGGGTTGAAGAGCATTATCCTGATGAAAGGAAGAAAAACGGCAAAAAAAACTTCACTCAAAGCTTCAGCAAAGGGTGAACAAAAATATGTTGTCATACAAAGATTGTTTCAGGGAGCTAATTGATTTTGAGCTTTGATTGAAAAGCGATGAGATGTTGTTAAAATTTTGTCGCTGGTTCTTATGCTGTTTTTATGTCGCGGGATGCGCTTTTCTTTATTTATAGGAATAGGATGATGGCAGATGAATCTCATCTTCCTTTACGCCGAAGAGGGCGGAAAAAGGGAGCTTTGAATAAAACAACAAGGCGCTTTAATGAAGCACTTCTTACTGCTGCTGAGCAAGCTGGATATCACTATGGTGAGGATGGCTTGGTGTCTTACCTCCAATATCATGCATTGAATAATCCTGTGCCTTTTTTTTCGCTGCTGGCTAAAGTGTTGCCGCTGCAAGTGACCGGCGATGCGGGAGGCGATGTCAAAACTATTTCACGCGTTGAGATCGTTCCTGTAAGGGCAAAGGATGCGGTGTCGGGGGAAGAAAGAGACTAAGTATTCCGATGTTTGAGGGTGTGTGATGTGATGCTTGAAGGTGTTTTGGAGGCTTGAGAGTGTGGTTCTTTGGGAAGTATGTTTTTGAAGATGAGTGTGCTTGAGGGCGAATGACAACGGCGCAAATTGCTCTTATTCCAAAGCTTATTCCGGTTTTTACTGGAAAAGCCGATGTGCGGGCCGCTTGGGGCGGACGGGGCTCTGGAAAAACACGTTCTTTTGCTTTGATGTCTGCTGTGGTTGGATATCGCCATGGCAAGGCGGGAGAGCGGGGGATTATTCTCTGTGCACGGCAATTTCAAAATTCGCTCAATGAAAGTTCTTTGGAGGAAATTAAACGTGCTATCGAGTCTTATCCTTTTCTACAAGACTATTATGAAATCGGCGATAAATATATTAAGTCAAAAGATGGGCGTATCGTCTATGTTTTCGCTGGGCTTGATCGAAATATCGCAAGTATTAAATCCATGGGGCGGGTTTTTCTCTGCTGGGTGGATGAGGCGGAACCCGTGACTGAGGCGGCCTGGCAAACGCTCATTCCAACGCTGCGCGAAGAAGGTGACGATTGGAATGCTGAATTGTGGGTGACATGGAACCCGTGCCATGAAAATGCACCCGTGGAAAAACGTTTCCGAAATGTCAATGACCCCAATATCAAAGGTGTTGAAATTAATTGGCGGGATAATCCGCAATTTCCTGAAAAACTCAATCGAGATCGCAAGGCGGATTTGCAACAACGATCCGAACAATATAACCATATTTGGGAGGGCGAATATCTCCAAACTGTTGAGGGCGCTTATTACCAAAAAGCGTTACTTGAAGCTTCACGCGAGGGGCGTATTACCACGGTTCCTCGTGATCCGCTTATGCAGATCAGAATTTTCTGGGATATCGGCGGAACGGGGGCAAAGGCTGATGCTACTGCTTTGTGGGTCGCACAATTTGTGGGGCGGGAAATCCGTGTGCTCGATTATTATGAAGCTCAAGGACAGCCCCTCTCAGAGCATGTGGGATGGGTGTTTCAACGCGGATATGAGAAGGCGTTGATGGTTTTGCCTCATGATGGAGCAACAAAAGACCGCGTCTATAATGTTAGTTTCGAAAGTGCTCTCCAACAAGCCGGTTTTCAAACCAAAATTATTCCCAATCAAGGTGTTGGGGCGGTGAAAATGCGTATCGAAGCGGTGCGCCGATTGTTTCCTGCTATATGGTTTAACGAAGAGACAACACATGCTGGGCGAAAGGCTCTCGCTTGGTATCACGAAAAGCGTGATGAACAACGCAATATCGGGCTGGGCGCTGAACATGATTGGGCAAGCCATGGCGCCGATGCTTTTGGATTGATGTGTGTGGCTTATGAACAGCCTAATATACAAGCGAAAAAAAATGCTTATCGCTCTTCTCACCATTCTCAAACTTCATGGATGGCTTTCTAATGAATATTTCTACAGATTCTTTTGATCCACTCGAAACCCTTGAAAATCAAGCGCTGTTTAAAAAATTGGTTGGCTGGTATCACGACGATATTGATCATGTCGAGAAATGGCGAAAAAATGCCCAAGAAGATTACGATTTTTATAATGGGCGGCAATGGAATGAGCAAGATCTCGCTGTCTTGCGCGAACAAAATAGACCGGTTATGACCTTTAACCGCATTGCCCCGCTGATCAATGCCGTGATTGGTACTGAGCGCAATAATAAACGTCAAGTGCAATTTATTCCTCGTCAAGAAGGCGCGGCTTTTGCCAACCAAATCCTCACAGGGGCAGCAGAATGGTTTCGTGATGAGGCTGACGGAGAGTACGAGGATTCCGATGCCTTTCAAGATGCCATTATTTGCGGTATGGGTTGGACCGATACCAGACTCGATTATGAACAAGATCCGCGGGGAAAACCCGTTATTGCAAGGCTAGATCCTATGAAAATGATCTGGGATGCAAGTGCCGTAAAACCCAATCTCATTGATGCACAGCGCTTATGGTATATTGATGAAAAACCTATCGATGTGGCAAGAGAAATGTTTCCCCATGTCCATTGGAGTGATCTTCATGCAGATTGGGTCAAACATCAGACATTTATGCACCAAACCAGTGTGGAAAATGGGCAAGGCTATCATGGAGAGGAAGAGGGCTATCAACGCCCTAAAATGGTGACATTGGCGGAATGCCGATGGTTTGAGCGTGAGATTGTTTATAAAGTCCTTGATCCTTTAAGCGGAAAATTTATCGATTATTCAGAACAGGATTTCCAAAATTTACGTAAAGAATTTCCGCAAATCCAAGCAACAAGATTAGCAAAAAAAATTGTTAAACGTGCTTTTTTGGGGCGAAAATTGCTCGAAACACCCGATAAGCCCTTGGTACCAGCTGGTCAGTTGGGCTGGGAGTGTATTACCGGTAGTTTTGATAAATTAAGCCAGCAATTTTACGGGATTGTCAAACCAGCAAAAGATCCACAACGCTGGGCAAATAAATATTTTAGTCAAGTGATGCATTTGCTCAATAGTCAGTCAAAAGGCGGGATTATGGCAGAACGCGACGCTTTCGATGATGATCGCCAAGCTACAGAGAGTTGGGCAAGAGCAGATAGCATTACTTGGTTGAAAAGTGGGGCTGTTTCTGGGGGAAGAATCCAACCTAAACCCGTTGCACAATTTCCACAAGGCTTTTTTCAACTGTTTAATGAAGCAAAAAGTGCGATAGAACAAGTCACAGGACTGTCTTCTGAATTTGTTGGTACACGGGCGGTAAACCAACCTGGAATTTTAGAAGAACAACGTCGCCAATCCTCACTCAATTTATTGGCTTCATTCTTTGATGCTTTGCGAAGGTACCGGCAGCGGCAGGGAAAAATTATTCTCTATCTTATTCAAAATTATCTCTCCGATGGGAGATTGGTACGTATTGCTGGAGAGGAAAATGCTCAGTATGTGCCACTGACGCGCGAGATGATTACCAGTTTAGAATATGATATTGTCGTTGATGATGCGCCAACAAGTCTTAATGAAAAAGAGCGGACATTTGCCATTATTATGCAATTGTTGCCTTTGATGCAAAATTTTACAACACCAGAGATTATGCTCGACCTTTTGCGTTATTCTCCTTTGCCTGCCTCCCTTATCCATAAAATTGCCCTTAAAGCACAAGTTCAAGAAGTGCCACACAACGTGCAAACATATAGAGGCTTGGAGGGGCAAAATGCTCCTGACAGTGGTGGAGGGCAGTTTAGTGATGCTGGAGAGTTTCGCGGTGGAACGCATGGAGTGCTTAATGCGCAGATGGAGAAGCTGGCGCAAGCTCTTTTGCAAAAGGCAAATGCGCAAGGGTAAACTACCTCGTGGTTTAAGAGAGGCGATTGCTTTATGCATTTCTCCTTGGCTCGTATCGGTCTCTCCATAAAATTGCTTGTAAAGCACAAGTTCCAGAAGTGGCACGCAACGTGCAAACATATAGAGGCTTGGAGGGGCAAAATGCTCCTGACAGTGATGGAGGGCAGTTTAGTGATGCTGGAGAGTTTCGCGGGGCGGGAATTGTTGAAAGTAAAGCAATCACGGTGCAAAGAGAGCAGAGCGCACGTTGATCATGCTGGAGGGGCAGACGATGGGCGCCCTTTTGTAGAAAGTGAATGCGCGAAAATAAACAGCATCATTTGAAATATCATCTTATTGTCAAGAGAAAAGGCCAACATTATGGATCAAGAACATTTAACACCAGCAGAACAAAACCATTTGAAACAGAGTTCTCTTTCCGAAGCTCTACAGGGGGAAAACTGTGCAATTGATGCTGGAGAAAAAACAACAGCCTTAGAAGAAAATTTCCAAGAGCGTCAAGGTGAATATCAACAACAGCAATCCATGCAACCAGCTCTACAGTCACAAGATGTTCAAGGGAAAGTAGAAACTGATGCTCCACCAGACCCGCAAAAAGATTTTATGGGTTATATACAATGGTTGGGAAAAGCACTCCATAAACAAGGCGCGTTGAACTCTGAACAAGCCCCTTCTATGAACCCTGAAGCAGAACAGTTGCATGCTTTCTACCAGAAATCTGTTGTGAATGCCAAACAAAAGCATCAAGATTTTGATCAAGCGGCTGATTTTATTTATGATACCCGCGCAAAACAATTGGCTGCTTTCTCTTCACTCTATCCGGAAATGGCAGATCCAAATGTTGTGGATGCGTTGATTGGTCATGAATTAAAACAAATCTTGCGCGATTGTGCGAAGAAAAATCAAAATCCCGCTGAAGTGATCTACTCTATTGCGCAAAAAATTGGCTACACCAATACCTCCAATAACATTGGTGAAAATTTGCAGGAACGACAAAATTCTGCACGCACATTAGCGGCCTATAACGGTATGACGCCTCATGGACCTATTTCTTTGGAGATGCTCGATAAAATGTCGGAAGCAGAATTTAGCCATTGGGTTGCTGATCCCAAAAACAAAGCGGCTTTTAATCGTCTTATGGGCGGGCGAGAATCTTAACAGCCTCCGTGGGGGAATTCTTAAAGTCACCATGTTGAGGGTATGGGATATTGGTGCGGGTGCTATGCGGTGTTAGCGCGGGTGCTGGGGGGAATTCTCGGAATGAGAATGTGATGTTTCTCAATGGGGGAGGATAATCAATCAAATTAGACAAAATACCTAATAACTGATCCACCATCTGAAAATGAGCAATGTGGAATTCAATAGCCGGCACCTTGCCGGTTTTTTTATCTCAATCAACTTTTAGAGGATAACATGACTGTAACTTATATCGGAATTAATGATCCAATGGCAGTGCGCACATGGTCTAAACTGTTAAACCAAGAAGTTTCAAAAGCAATTCCTATTGCGCCATTGATTGGTAATGATTCAAACAGTATCGTACAATTAAAGGATGAAATCACGAAAGCAAGTGGTGATGCCATTAGCTTTAATTTGCGTGTCCAGTTACTTGGCGATGGGGTGAGTGAAGGAGAGTCCCTTGAGGGAAATGAAGAAGCCCTGCAATTTCTGAGTGATCGCTTGGCGATTAATGAACTTGTTCATGCGGTGCGGGTCAAAAATGAAGGTACTATTGATCAGCAACGTATCTTGCACGATTTACGCACCGAAGCCAAAAACGGCTTGGTCGATTGGTATGCCGATCGCTTGAGTTTGATGTTCTTTATTCAGGTGTGTGGCTATACCGCAAAAGCCATTAACTTTGAGGGACGCACCATTACTCTTAAACCTGTTCATTATGGCTTTAATGCACCAACTGCGCCAACCGATAAACGCGTTGTGCGTCCTTATGGAAAAACAAAAGATGAAGACTTGAAAGAAAATGATGTTTTTAATCTTGATCTGGTGGATAAAGCCGTTGAACGGGCGAAGCTCGCTAATCCCAAAATTAGACCTGTGCGCATTGATGGTGAAAATGTCTATGTGCTTTATCTGCATCCAACTCAAGTTACGCAATTGCGAACCAATACGGATGCTGGACAATGGCTCGACATTACCAAGGCAATCTATAGTGGAAGCCGCCTTAAAAACCCACTCTATGATGGTTCGCTTGGCATGTATAATGGTGTTATTTTACGTGAGGCTGAACATGTTACCGAAGGTGTTGAGTCCGGTTCAACAAACAAAGCAGTGCCAAATGTGCGTCGTGCGGTGTTGCTTGGTGCACAAAGTGCTGTGATTGCTTTTGGAAAAGACCGTGGTGCTACACGCTATAAATTGGTGGAAGAACTGTTCGACTATGAACGCGAATTCGGTGTTGCAGCAAAAACCATTATCGGTATGAAAAAAACTTGCTTCACTTTGCCTGGAAGTTCACAAGGCGCACAAGATTTTGCTACTATCGTGATCCCAACCTATGCAGCACCTGCTTAAAGGTGTTATGCTTCTTCTCAACAGAATGTTCTGTTGAGAAGGGGCACATTGGCTTTTTTCATCAATCAGCAGGTGTCAAGAATCGTGGTATGATCATAGATAGCAATTGATGCCTGCTTTTTGTGCTGCTCTCATTTTTTCTCAACAAAATATTCTAGAGAAATTGTGAGAGTAAAGAGGGAAGAACTTCTCTCCATGCATGATTTTAGCTTCTGGAGTGCTCGCTTAAGACTCCTTTGAAAGCTTACGAATTCTTTCTCTCAACAGAAGATGTTTTTTGCGGGAGAAATACCTAAAAGGCTTCACACGCAAAAGGATTATCATTGCCCATGACCATTTTTTCCATTTATTCAGATTATCTCGATTCTACACATGCAGACCGTGGTAAAACTTTTTCCTCTATGGTTGCGCTTATTCAAGATGAAATTGATGATACAACAGCGGAATATTCCACACAAATTAGAGACTCCATTTTTACCGCTTTGCGCTTGTGCGAACGGGAACCTTTGTTCTTTAATGAAAAAAAACAGCTGACCTTTAAAACACAACCTGGAAAAATATGGTATGGCAAAGAAGAGGGCATTTTTATTGAATCAGAAAAGGCTGTGGAGTCTGTTCTTTTAGGAATACAGAATGTAACTCAAATACCATTGCTTTTTAAATCCCCTGAAGCGTTGCAAAAACAATATGGATTACAGCCACCGCAAGGAGAGCCTCTCTTTTATACCTATCGTGATCAGAAAATAGGTTTGTTTCCAACACCTAAACAGATTGAAAGCGTGTGTGTTATTTATGCGTGTGTTTATTTGGAAGATCAACAATTGAGAGAGGCCGATAATCCTTGGTTTTTTCATGCTTTTGACCTCATTAAAGCACGGGCAAAATACGAGCTTTGTAAAAATATTCTCAAGGATCCTGAATATGCTGCGGCTGCTTTTCGCGATTTTCAAGAACAGCTGCAAGCTTTGCGGTGTGAAACATCACGCCGAAAAGGGACTACAAATATTCTGCCTATGGCGTTTTAAAGAACTTTTTTCTCTTATTGATCATTGACGCTAGCGGCTAGGGCTCGCGGTTGATGCCGGTGGTTGATGCTGACGGCTGGTGTTGGTGGTTTACACTTTTGTGATAGAGCCTACTTTAGGCTCTTGTCATTAAAATAGACCTTTGTACTTTAAAACATTGCCATAAGGTTTTGCAGATATTCTTCTCATGGGGGACTCAATGGCTTTTTTTCCAATTGCTGATTATCGGCCTGATGTTGCTGACATTAATGGATTGTTTACAGATGAACTCGTTAATGTGTTGCCGGCCGATGGTTCCTATATTCCTATGCCGAGCTTTCAACCATTATCAGAGCCTTTTCTGGATCCAATTTTAGGCGCTTTGGCGGTGAGAACAAAAAATGGTGTGTCTATTGTTGTGGGGACAGAACAAAAAATCTACCTTCTCGACAATACCACAAAGTGCTGGAAAGATATTAGCCAAAATGGAAAATCTTATCTTGCCAATGTTGATGCTCCATGGTCGTTTGCTTTGTTTGGCGATTATGTGATCGCTGTTAATGCTAATGATAAACCTCAAGTCATCGACATTAATCATGATAAAAGATTTAGAGATTTAGGCGGAAATCCACCACAAGCGGGAATTGTGCGGGTGTGGGGAGATTTCGTCTGTCTGATGAAATTAACCGAGCATCCAAGACGTGTTCATTGGTCTGGATTGAACGATGCCGAATTTTGGACTGTGGGGAAAAAAAGCTGCGATTATCAGGATTTCCCCGATGGGGAGTTTGTGCAAGGGGCAACCGAAACAACAAATCCAATTATCTTTATGCGGTCTGCTATCTATGCCGGTTCTTTTATCCCTGGCTCTAAAATTATTTTTAGTTTTCAAAAAATTCACGATAAACGTGGGGCAAAAAACGCTGAATCTATCGTTTGTCGAGGCGATCTTGCCTTCTTTGCTGATGAGGGTGGATTTTATCAGATCACCAATGAGGGGCAAATTATACCCATTGGCTTTGAAAAAGTCGACCGAACTATGATGGCAAAATCGAGGCAGAATAATCTGTATACTCTGTCTGCTGCTATTGATGGGGTGTATAATCGCGTTTATTGGATGGTGGATAGCGATGAAAGCATACACAAACGCATTTTGCTCATTTATGATTGGGGATTGCAAAAATGGACAAAAGCAGTCGTGGATATCAAAATGATTTTGCCCATTTTTTTGGCCGGAACCACTTTAGAAGGTCTCGATCAAGTAACGAAGAGCATTGATGATTTGTCTTTTTCGCTTGATAGTAAAGCTTGGAAAAATGAATCTCCTATTCTTGGTGCATTTGATCGAGAAGGGAGACTTGGCTCGTTTTCTGGCCACCCTATGGCTTGTATGGTGATATCACAAGAAATGGGACAGACAAATGGCGTGATAACACGCGTGAAGAATATTATGCCTCAAGTGAATAGTGGAGAGTTCTATCTGTCTGTGGGAATGCGTTTTCGCCAATCTCTTGAGGAGAAGATAGTGTGGTTGCCAGAAAGACAACCTTCTTATCATACGGGGCAAATTCATGCCCGCGCAAGGGCACGATTTTATCGCTTTAAATTGCGCATCCCTGAGGGCGTGAATTGGTCTCATGTGACGGGGTTTGATGTGGAATTGAAGGCTGCCGGTACGCGATAAGTGTGCCTCTTCATAAAAGAGTTATGCGATAAGCGTGACTATCATTAAAAAAGTATTTGGTGAGTGTTTTCTCTATAAGAGAGTTACGGGGTGAATGTGTCTTCCCCATAGCTGCCAATAAAGAGTTATGCGGCCTTTCTATAAAAGTTATAGGGGAAGCTCCATATAGAGGAATGATGCGGTGAGCATGTCTCCTGTCATAAAGGAATAATGTGAAAAGCTATGTTGTGCGGAAAGCTTAAAGCTTGTTGGAGTGCTGTGAAAGAGCTGAGAATTGCGAGAGCAGAAAATGCTAACCTCATGATAGAGCAGTATGATAAGAAAAATTCTTATACCGCCCATCTCACAGCGCAATGGTCATGGGAAAAAATAGCACCTTATCAAGAGGCTCTTAATGCTGCACTGAAAAAATATGCTGAACGTTTTCCGGATGATGTTTGTCTGCAAACAATTGCCAAAGAACTCATCAGTGGGCAAGCACAATTGTGGCTGGTCTTGAAAGATAACAAAAAATTTAGCGCCTTTGCCATTACCAAAGTGGAAAGTACCCATACAGGGAAAAAACGCGTTGTCCTCTCAGATATGGCTGGAGAGGGAGGGCTGGAATTGGTCAATTTGATCAATAAGGTCGAAAAATGGGCGCGAACAATTCATGCTGAGGAAGTGCAAATGTTTGGAAGAGCGGGATGGGCTAAAATGCTTAGCCATCACGGATATTCTCGTAATCTTATTCATTATAGAAAGGTTTTAGCCTCATGAGTAGAAAAACAACACCTCAAGTACAAACGACAACACAAACAAATGCACCACCCGCCTGGGCTGCTGATATCTTTAAAAAAGCAAGCGGCCAAGCACTTGACCTTTATAATAAGGGAATTGGCGGAAATGTTTATCAAGGAGAGCGTGTTGCGGGTCTTGGTTCTATAACACAAAATGCTCTCACCGGTCTACAACAGGCCGCTTCTCAGTATAATAATCCAGCATTGACACAGTGGTTTAATACACCAACCCAAAGCGCTTATAACTTGCTTGGTATGGCTAAGGGGGACTGGATTGGCGGAAATAGTAAATTTAATGCTGCTTTGCAAAATGCCTTAAGTCAAACGTCTGATGCTATTAATCAATCGATGTCGGGAGCGGGGCGCTATGGTTCTGGTGCCCATACCGGAGTGCTCGCCGATGAGCTTGGGGCATTGGCAACAAAGGCGAGTGCAGAGCAATATAATCAAGATGTGCGTAATATGATGAATGCTAATCAGATGATTGATCGCTCTCTATATGATCAGGTGAATGCGGCAAATAATTATTATCAGGGGCAAAGTAATGCGCAAAGCAATGCTCTAAAGGGCGGTCTTATCCAAGATATGAACCGTCAGAATATGTTAGATGCACAGCGGCAAAAGTGGGAAGAGCAAGATAATCAGGAGTGGAACCGGTTAGAACAATTGTTGCGCGTGGGAACACAGGCGGCTGGAAATTACGGAACAACATCAGGAAAATCAACAACAATGCCTTCTGTGATAAAAGATCCATTGCGCGATGCACAACAAGTGCTTGGACTTGTGGGAGGAATTTTAGGACTGTCTGATGTGAGAGCAAAAGAAAATATGCTCCTAGAGGGCAAAAAAAAGGGCTATTCCCTCTATAGTTTTAATTATAAGGGCAATCCACAACGCTACCGTGGTGTTTTGGCTCAAGAGGTGTTGCGCTTGAAACCGGAGGCTGTGTTTATAAACGCAAAAACAAAATTGTTGCATGTCGATTATGACAAAATCGGCCTAAAAATGGAAAAAGTGCAAATGAAAAAAATCACAACGCTTAAAAAGAGAATTGCTCACTTTTTCTCCTCTCTCTTTGTGCGTTTGTTTTTCTGGCAAAAAGGATATCTACTATGAGTTCGATTTATGATTGGTCCCTTATTGCATCAAAGAATGCCTATGCCGATGAGAACATCAATTGGGCAGAGGGACAACCGCCAAGTTCAGTCAATGACAGTGCGCGCGTTATGATGCAACGTATCAAAGAATATTTATTGGATCATGGCGGGGTGATTAACACACAGT
This sequence comes from Bartonella pachyuromydis, assembly GCF_039543065.1. NCBI lineage: Bacteria > Pseudomonadati > Pseudomonadota > Alphaproteobacteria > Hyphomicrobiales > Bartonellaceae > Bartonella > Bartonella pachyuromydis. The sequence goes on from NZ_BAABJA010000011.1 coordinate 24,268, forward strand.
TTAGCCTTGATAAGGACAATGACAAAACAGCTATTCGTTTGATGACAAAATCTTCTTTTGAAGCTTATGAAGGCGGGATTGTGGTGCGATTTAGGGCACAGGAGAAAAATAGCGGTATCACAAATGTTGCCTTAAATCAATTGCTCCCACGTCCTGTTTATATGGTAACTTCCGATGGTCTTGCGCTTCTCAAGGGGGGCGAAATGCAAAAGGGGGGACTTTATGAACTCGTCTATGTTTGTGATATTGCCGGAAAAAATGCTGATGGTTGGTTTTTAACCAATCCAACACAAAGTTTTTCCCCTCCTGGCTTTATTGGTACTTTTGCCACAGAAAAAATACCATATGGTTGGTTGCTTTGTGATGGTAAGGCTTATTCTCGCAAGGCCTATGCAAGTCTTTTTGCTGTTCTCGGTGAAACATGGGGACGCGGTGATGGGCTAACAACTTTTAATGTGCCCGATTTGCGTGCAATGTTTTTGCGTGGGCTCGATAGTGGAAGAAATATCGATAAAGGACGCCGCTTGGGAAGCATACAAGAAGAGTCTTTTAAAGCCCATAGCCACCAAGGGAAAACAGATTTAACAGGGGCTCATACACATAGAATTTTTAATCTTAAGCCCTTTGGTATAGAGGTTTACAAAGGGAATTATAGTTATTACTTTAACGGTCCAGGAACGGTGGATACGACTTTTGCAGGGGCGCATGAACATAAAGTCATTTTGGAAAAAACAGGCGGTGATGAAACACGTCCCGTCAATGTGGCGGTTGTTTATGCTATCAAAGCGTGAGAATGAAAATTCTTACAGTGATCAAAATGATTGCACAATGCTTGTTATGAAAAAAGCGCTTATAACAGATGCATTATGGAATTTACGGTGATGATATTCTCATTTCCTCTGTTCTCTTTTTATTGTTCTCTGTACTTTATCAAGAAGCTTTACTGTATCCTTGTCGGAAAAGAGGTGGTTCTGCTGCGTTCTCTCTTGATATGTGGCTTTTCTTACTAGGAGAGTTAAGAGACATGAGATTTTTAAACAATGGAATTGGGTTTGGCTCTTATGAAATTTGGCGCTTGCCTTTCTGGAAAGAAGCTATCCTTGCTGTGTTTATGCTTCTCTTGGCTTTGTTCAAGGTTTTGTGACAAAAAGTGAAAGATATAATGTAATTTTTCCATCGTGGAGCTGTGCTGCTTAGTCTGTTGATTCCTTTTTACTTTGGATATGGAGAAGGCAACGGTATTGTTGGTTTTGCTAAGCGTTTTTCTCCCCGTGTTTTGCAGCAAGAATTTGTTGTATCTAGTAAATTGGCTCAGGAGTGTGTGATGAGAGGGGCATTTTTAGGCATCTTTGCTCCTGTTGGTGCGTGATGTTCCATGTAAAGATTATCTGTGTTTCTTTTATCTTTGCTATGGCTTGTGTGAGTGGAGAATAATGTAGTGGCTCTTTTGGCAAGAAGTAAAATTTCTACAGCTTTCTCTATCTGACAGATTGATGATGATGTGGGGAGGGGCGTGTGTATTTTAGATGAGCTGGTATGGTGGTCTTAAAATTAGCTTGAAGAACAAGAAGAGGATTGGCAAAGCTGTAAGAGAATGGTGATGGACTGATGCTAGTCAGTCCTTGGAGCATTTGGAATTTTTGTAGACTGCTTTTCCATTGCTTCGTTCCATTTTGCTTATAGTTGCAGGGATGTTGAGCACTGTAAGGTAGAAATGCCATAAAGAAAAATATTGAAGAGAGCGTTATGGAAGTATTCGTGGAGAGTTGGCTGTTTGAGCTGGCTTTTTAGCACTCTTCGTTTTGTCCGTTAGGCTTACAAGGTGTGGGGCTGAATTTTAGCGATTCAGTTTAAAAAGGTTGGTTTTGCAGAAAAGCATCTTTATGTCGTGCTGGGGGTAGAAGAGCAGCTTTGCAGGGAAAATGTTCTTTATTTCAATGGATTGTGAAAAAATGAGGTGTCAGATTGGCGGACCATCATTTTTGTTGAGAGCATTTTAAGACGATTTTTGCTCAAGCGTCCTCAATTTTTTCAAGAGTTTCGCAATGGCTCTCCTTTGGGGGGCTGCATAGTATAAAAGTTTGTTGGTAACAATGCTCTGGAAGCTCCCAATATCGGGGAGAGTTCGGAAGAAGGAGAGAACGCAATGGCACTTTTTCCATTTTCTATTGCTGATATTGATGATCCTGAACATATCCGCGTGGTGCTTTACGTAAGCGGAAGAATGGTACATGCCCCTTTGAATGCACTGTTAAAGCAAATGCATGAAGATATGGCACAAATCTCGCAGCGCTTGAATGTTTTAGAAAAACAATGGCAAAAAACAGATCTTACGCCTATCAAGTAACAACGGGATATGACAGAAAATGATCAAAGCAGTAAAGGGAGCGGTGGAGGAATTAAAGTGAGTCTGAGTATAGCAAAACCGGTGGTGAAATAAGAATCATGGCTAGTAAACCTCATGAAGAGGATAGAAAAATTCATTTACAGCCTTCTGGAAGTCTTATAATGGAGGAGGCGCCTCTTCATGTTGGGAGCAACATGAATCTTAATCTATCCAGTTCTGTAAGTGCTCCAATTCGTGGTATAGAGCTTAATTCTGGTAATGATATTAAGCTCTATGTTAAAGGTGAGAATGTGAGCAATGCTCTTCATGAGATCAGTGAGATGGATAAGCCATCTAGCTTCTTAACTACACCAATTTATAGTGTACAGATTGATACTGGCAGTAATATTAAGTTATATAGTGAAGGTCAGAATGTGGGCAGTGTAAGCTGTGCTACCAGTGAAATAGGCGAGTTATCTAGTTCTTTAACTAGTCCAATAAACGATGTAAAGTTTCATGCTGATAGCGATTTTAAGCTCAATAATATAAGTAAAAATATGAGCGGTATCAGTCCTGATATGAGTGAGATACTCTCATTCCTCTGGAAATCTCACCAGAAATACAAGCCTTAAAGTTGGTGGAGGAATGAATGTCTTTAGTTCCTTCAGTGATATAACGGCTGGCATAGATTTTAATTCTTCTTGCAACGCCGTTATAGATAATATGAAGAGTTTTAAAGTCGAGAGTGCAAAGCATGGCTTTGATGGTATCAGGAAAAAAGTTGGTAAGAATATATTGGGCTTAAGGTAGAAAACCAAAGTCTCCCTTGCTAAGGATGCGGAAAAGAGACAAACTGTATTGTCTAGGTATGTTTCCAGTTCGTTTTTCAATGGGATCTTTCAATATCGTCATACATTTTTGATATGAAATATTTCAACAGAGAATTCGGCATGCGTAGAACAATAGAAAATTTCTGCTACTCAACATCTCAAAGTCCTGTTGCTATCCAAGCAATGGGGCATCGTATCAATAGTGGCGCGTTTTCTTTGCTATAATGTCTTGTTTGCAATAAGATAACTCGTTACGTTTTTTTTAAGCTAAGCCTTTGTGGTCAAAAAATCCTCATACGCTTTGTGTAAAGTTTCAAGAAGAGGAGAGGCGGTTTTTCACCGATGCATCATTTACTGTTCTTGTCCCTTTTTCCCTAAATGAAGGACAGAAGCTTTTGGCATTCTTCATTTCTTTTAAAAGCGCTTGCTACTAAATTGAATTGCCAAAATAGACCAGATTTAAAAATATTTATAAAGCATTTTCATGATTACGAAGAATGTATGGTGCGGTCTTGTAGCAGGTTTGAGAGCTCAAAGCAGCTTTCGTTCTTTTCTCTCTCAAGAAAGTTAATTAGCATGCGTGAGCGTTTCTTGCAAATAAGACTATTTTCCATCAATTTTTATTGGTCATATGTTGCTTCTTGTCTTTCTTTTTAATGTTGCCATCATTGCTCTTTCTAATATTGTTAAAGCCCCGTTTTTGAAGCGGGGCTTTTTATTTTCTGCATTCTTAAGAAACAGTCAAGCAGAATGATGTTTTATTGTGATTGTTCTTTTTCGCAAGAACACTTCAAAGAACAGGACTATAGAACTTTCGCAATTATCGAGATGGGTGAACAGCATGGGTTGGAATGACAAATGCGCCAAAGTCTTGCATCTCTTGAGAGTTATAAGGATTGGTGAAGCGCGTTTTTTTCATCCCAAGGATGGTTTCAAGAGCCATAGCGGATCGTTCTTTGTCATCCTTTATGGCATAATCTGTAAAGCTATAGTTTTTTCCAAAAGCCATGATGGCACTTCGCCGTCCCAGCAAAACAGCACGCCGCACATGGTCAAGAGCGGTGTTTTTTGCGGAGTGAATTCCTTGGGTTACATACGCAGAGTCTCGCAAAATAACATCATGATAGATATCAAGTGAATTTTGAAAAAGAGGGTGATTTTTGTCAAGATGCATCCATTCCTTTGCAGTTTGAATACCTCTCCACATCTCAGCTCAAGTGCTGTTTCTTAATTGTGTCCCTTGGGTGGGATGGAGGTAGAGAACGTAGAATTCTCTGTTGTTGATAGATATTGGGCGGATTTTGCGGTCTGTACATTTTGCCCGTATGACAGCTTGGTCTATCAGATCAAGGGTGAGACCGTGTTGTTTTGGATCTGTTAAGTCTTCATCCTTTGGCACTCCATGAAGGCGTATGATGCGTTTATTGGTGGGAACGGTTGGTTCATTAAAGCCGTAATGGATGGAACTGAGAGTCAAGTCTAGTCCATTAACATCTATGTCTTTTGCGGTATAACCACAGACGTGAATGAAAAATATGAGGCTTAACAATTCGTCACACGCTTCAACAAGGTGATCTTCAGCCTCTTGTTTATCACGACAATGTCTATCGGGCGAGTGGAGCAAATATCTAAGCTCTTCAATTTGCACCTTATCATAAAGAGGACGCGATTCAGTCTCAGAAATTGGAACACAGAAATCAAAAGAAACTGTAAACTTCTATTCTTTTCCCGTTTTCTCTTCTACTTGAATGATGTTGTTTTTATCTTTATCGCCTAAAAGAGGTGCAATGTCGCAAGAAGATTTTATGTTTTTTTCCATCGCAAAGCTTTCCTCGCAAAAAGGTAAAAGGACAAAAATCAGTTTCCATGCCCCTCTTGTATACTGATGGGGCGAGGAATAGAGAAACTCCTCTCCTCATTCCGTGTCATAATAATGTCTTAATTATGGTGTGCTGTTCCATAATAAACATTGAGATACACGCTTTTGTTTTCATGAGAGAATGCTTGGTGAGAAGAGGGGCATTTTGTACAAAATACTTGGTGAAGAGGTGGGCGTATTTTTCTTTGGGATTTCCCACAAATAGCAAAGCAGAGATGTGCGGTTGGTTTCTTTGCTGGAGGATTTGGGAAAGGGAGGGCAGGGTGCAAAATTTTCTAGTCTTATGAAGCCAGAAAAACGCTACACAGCACATGGAGTGGTTGTGCTATTCTGAAAAATGGGGATGGGATCACGGGAAATGAGGATGTTTATTTATCCTGATAGAAAAATCCGTTATACTGCTTGTATAGAATTTTACATCTATCAACTGTTATGATAATGCCTCTTTATAAAGCGGATGAAAAAGTTTCCAATGAGAGTTGAAAACGATAAAAATAAAATGTTGATGATACAGAAAAAAGGCGTGTTTAGAGATAAGAAGATTGAGCTTTTGCGGTTGTAACATGTATGTTGTGTCTTGTGCTGCTATCGTTGTTTGCTGTCAAAAAACAAGCTTCAGAGGCTAAAGGGTAGGAGCTTTATGGAAAAAAGAATCCGCGCAAGACGAAAAGCGTATTTCAAAAGATTATATCGCAAGATCGCTTTTGTTTTCATGCTGCTGTTTTGTGTAATAATACTTTGTTTTCTTTTTGTAAAAGCGATTCATTATTTTTCTGCCAATAAACAAATAACACAACAAGTACCTGTCGAATTGACTATTCCAGTGTTCGATCACCGTGTCTATTGCAAGGAAATTGCTGCTTCAGTTATGCCTGACATGAAGAGGGAAGTTTATCAGCATTGTCTTAACTTGGAAAGTGAAGCCTATTTTTCTATTCGTGAAATGTGGGATAGACTTTCTAATACAGAAAAGAAAAAATGTATGGCCATAGTGCGCCCTGGAGACGGTAATTATTTTCTCTTAAGAGATTGTTTGCTCAATGAAAAAGAAGACACAGAAGGTAAAGAAGGTAAACGCAATCACTTCTAAGTGTTATACAAAAATATATCTCTATATAACTCTTGAAGAAGAGGGGAAAGTGAGTGCAAAAATGGCAAAGTCTTTGTGCCTGTGGTCACACTATTTTATATCATGATCATCATTATGGACAGAAATCTTGTTATTATTTTATGCCCTTAAGCTGTTTTTAAAAAAATTGTTTTATTGCTTTAAAAAACATCACTTTTTATCATTACCCTCCTTTTGAAAAAGGATAACTTAAAACGATAATAGATATATGGTAAAATGGGGGATATACAATAAGATTTTTCTTCTTGAACTTATGCGTTAAAAAATATCTTTGAGCACCATAAGGATGAAAAGATAAGCAGCAAAATATTTTTAAATTTATCCTTCATGGGTATAGTTTTAAAGGAAAAGAAGAGATGCAGGAGCAAGTTCTTTTGGCTTTCATTTAGAGGGTGTGAGGATTATTCATTTTCTTAAGATGTAAGCCACTTCTACCCTTTTCTTGCTCTCCATATTGTTACAGAGTGTGGTGTCTGAGAGTGGTTATAAGAGGCATTTTTTTCGTTATTTATTAAGGGGTTTTCAGCCCATACCAATCCCGTTTGTGGGGTGCAAGCAAATAGTTTTGATTGATGAAATATAAATAAGTTTGAAATGAAAAAATTCCACTCATATGAAGGTGTTTCATTCAAGCTATAAAACAATGAATTATCTTTATAAGTTGATGTGATATTTACTTGTATAATATTAGCTTAAAAATTTTTAATTAAATCATAAAACTGCCGTATTATTATTGATAAAAAGAGATGTTTTTGCACATGTTGTAGTACGCGTTAGGTGATAAAAGATCTTCATATTTTTGTATTTCTCTGTAGTTAAGGTCCATGATTTTAGATCTCTTGTTACCGTTCCATGAGTTTCCAGCAGCTTTCCTTTGCAGCTGCTGGAAGTGGGGTTTTTTTAGGGCTTTTTTGGTAAGTTTTCTAGGGCAACAATTTAGTTTTGCTATGCTGCTAAAAAGGGATTAAAACTCTTATCCTTAAAAGGAAAAGAAGTTTTAAGCATAAAGTCAGCGATGGGGGTGCTTATGTCATCGGCAAAAACATCGTATGTGGAGTTTTTCTGCTGATTGATTTGTTTGCAATAAGAGCCACATGTCTGACAGGTTTCCAGTAAAATGCCGTCGGGCATATTTTTGCTGGTGTAGATGGAAGTGTTTTGCGTTTCTCCACAAAAGGTGCACTGGGCGTGTGGAATTTGCCAGAGGGTTCCGCAATAAAGGCAAGAACAAAGTTTGATGGTTTCTTGCGAGGTATCCTCAAGAACTAGGGTGGCGGTATGAGTTCCGCTGCAAGCAGGACAGAGGTTGTTTTGTTGTGGGGTTAACTGTTGCACATTCAGTTGTGAGGCGGCAAGAGAAGAGATGATTTGTAGTGCGCCGGTGATAAAAATATGTTCTGCTAATTGTTGTTGGGAAAGCTTGTGCTTGAACAGATTATCTCCCCAAAGGCGCCATTGATCTTTTTGTTGTCTTGTACGGTTTAAAGCTTCAGCCTTTGTTGCCAAAAAGGCTTGGTTGGGAAGTAGGAGCTGTGATAGACGTTTTAAAAAATCACCAACAATACTTTCATACAAGCCCAACATTAAGAATTTTGAGCGATCAAGAGGAGGGGTTGTGGGAGCCGCAAAACGACTAAGGGGAATAGCAAAATCTTTAAAATATTCGATTGATTGTTGTTGGGCACGACAAAAATGCGCAAAAAAAAGGGGGGCTTGTTTATTCTTAAAGTTATTGGTTAAATGCCCAAAACGCTGTGCTCGTTTGGCAAACAAACTCTCCTGATGAGGAAGGATAACAAAAACAGGAGAATTCGTGGTGCCCTTTTTATTCATGGATCGCATCGTATTTTCAGGAAATTCCAAATTTTTTGGAGAGTGTGGCATGTCGGCTGTTTCTTTCTCATAAGTCTCTATTTTGCTGTTTTACACTCTTTATGTATGGTGGATTGTATACTAAACTTAATTTAAATGAAAAATCCGGTTTCCTTATGAATTTTATGGCACTAAAGAGAGATTTGTAAAACAGTGAGCACGCTTTCGCAAGAAGATTGATTTGTTAATGTTTATAGGACTTGAATAATGCTTCTTGTTCATCTATTTATAAAAAGTAACAGTTTTTGTGAAGTGATGGTGGATGATTGCTTACAAAAGGGTTGCTTTTGCGCAAAAGAAAGGCTATGCTCACATAAATATAGTCGCGCAGTAACTTATGAAAATGTAAGTTCTTATGAGTTGGGTGCACGAGGGGGCAGGCAATTAGGCGTTTTTAGAATCGGTGGTTTTAAAGCAAAAGAGAGAGTTTTATTTGTTCTCTGGCAGAGGGTGTTTTTTTGCTAGAGGTGTGTATTCTTATATTTGTTCTTATTTTTGTTTTTCCACAAGATGGTTATTTTTTTAGTAAAATATGGTCTATTTAAAAAAAAACACTTGGCATTTTATGTGAACATCACTAGGTTTTTTCTGGTTAACAGAGGAAGAGGGAATTTTGAACTTATGGTTTCCCTGCTGTTTTTATGATTTTCAAGAAATATATGCTTTATCAAATATCAGTAGGTATGATTTGAGTGAAATAAAACGCGGATAGCCTGATAACCGTATTGTAAATATGATGAGCGTTATCGGAAAATAATGCAATGAAGAAGAGTCAATTAAGACACACACACTCCAAAAAGGGATCAAAATGAGGCCACAACAAAATAGACGGGTACGCGGTCGCAATAATAATAACAATAGTAACAACAATAATAATAATCGTCGCGGCCCAAACCCGTTGTCTCGCAATTATGAAAGTAGCGGTCCGGATGTAAAAATTCGCGGAAATGCTCAGCAAATTGCTGATAAATATATCAGTCTTGCGCGTGATGCACAGGGTGCTGGCGATCGTGTTATGTCGGAGAATTATCTACAACATGCTGAACATTATTTGCGTATTATTTTAGCAGCCGTTGGGCAAACACAATATGCCCGACGGGATGAGAGCAATGAGCAAGAAGGCAGTGAAATAAACGCTGAAGCTGAAAAAAAAGACACTGCTAGTTGTGATACAGATGTATTACAAACTGTCTCGAAAAATGCTCATGATCAACATACTAAGACGCAAAATGGGCATGCACGGGAAGAAACATTAGAAGCAAATACTTTGTTGGATGAAAAAAATCTCTCAGAGCAATGTTCCCATGAAGAGAATAATGTTGAGCCTGTCAAAAAAACGCGGCGTACTTCACGGCGGCGTACTGTGCGGACCCAAGAAGAACCATCCCTTGAACTTTCTCATTTTGAGCTGTCTCGGGAAACTTCAGAAGAAGCTTCTCAGAATGGAGAAATGTCAATGGAAAAGGTGGATTCTTTGCCTGTATTAGATAAGGGAATACAGAGAAAACCACGACGGCGGCGAGTGGTTACATCTTCGGCAGAAGAAAATGTTTAAATCAGTAAATTCTGTTTAAGTGTTTGTGAGAGATCTTGTTCTCTCACAAGTAGTGGTGTGCCTTTAAAAAGGCACGCTTCGAGTTTTTGTGTTTTGCATGCGTTTGGCATTTTAAAGAGCTGCCTTATAAACTTCTCAGAATGGAGAAATGTCAGTGGAAAAGGTGGATTCTTTGCCTGTATGAGATAAGGGAATACAGAGAAAACCACGACGGCGGCGAGTGGTTACATGCTTGTAGCAGAAGAAAATGTTTAAATCAGTAAATTCTGTTTAAGTGTTTGTGAGAGATCTTGTTCTCTCACAAGTAGTGGTGTGTTTTTAAAAAGGCACGCTTCGAGTTTTTGTGTTTTGCATGCGTTTGGCATTTTAAAGAGCTGCCTTATAAACTTCTCAGAATGGAGAAATATCAGTGGAAAAGGTGGATTCTTTGCCTGTATGAGATAAGGGAATACAGAGAAAACCACGACGGCGGCGAGTGGTTACATGCTTGTAGTAGAAGAAAATGTTTCAATCAAAGAGGATTGTATAAGTGCTTGTAAATATTTTCTTAGTGCGGCGGAGTGTTCAATGTTTCTTCTGCTGTATCAACAGAAAGAACAGCGATAAGGGCACCATTATGATAATTGTAAATCATAAATTTTGTCTGCCCATCTGGTGTTAAGATCTTCAAAGAAATATTGTGTTCTGAGAGGCTTTGCGAGAGAATCTGTGTGTTTTTGGGTAAAGAGAGGGTGTGGTGGAGTGTTTCTTTATTTTTGTGGTGAGAGGATAAGAGTGCTGTTTGTTTTGCAGATGATCCCGTTGCTATAATTTTATAGACAACGCCAAACAGCACAGCAAGCATAAGAATAAGCGTTATTGCAATGGAAACAATCATTAAACGCATGAGCTTTTTTCTCACCCGTTCTACAGCCGGATCTAAGGGGAGTTCTTGCGGCAATGTATATTGCTCTGCCTGTTTGTTTTGTGAAGGTTGAATTTGCTGATTGTCCATTATGCTGTACTTTTCCACAGATTGGGTTGTGAGAGCTTGATGGGTTTATGCTTTTACGATTTTTTATGCAAGAGGTCTATAGCGGAAAAGCTTAGAAATGGCGATAAGATGAGAAAATATCTGCTTTATAATTTTGGAAGACCTTATCATGCATCTTTTGGCTTGTAAGAAGAAAATTGCCTCGGTTTGTCACGTACCAGATGAGCTTTACTTGTTGCTGATGTAGATTGGCCTCTATGCTTGTGCATTGGGCAAAGATTTGTTGCCCATAAGAAGCAATTTTTTTTGTCGAAGGTATTAGGGCTTGTTCACATGCTTGTGCTGTGGGATAGATTTCGACCATGGTGTTATTAGAATAACAGCTGTTAAAATCATCTGTGCATGAAACCAATAAGAGGATAAAAACAAGGCTATTCATAAAATATTTTCCAGTAAAAGGTTGACAGCATAGAGCTTTATTTGTCAGCCTTGGGGCGTTATTCGATGAATAAACGTTTTTAGAAGTTATTTGTTCCGGTTATTTGTTCCGGTTATTTGTTCCGGTTATTTGTTCCGGTTATTTGTTCCGGTTATTTGTTCCGGTTATTTGTTCCGGTTATTTGTTCCGGTTATTTGTTCCGGTTATTTGTTCCGGTTATTTGTTC
>NZ_BAABJA010000011.1:35594-45157 GCF_039543065.1 Bartonella pachyuromydis
TCCGGTTATTTAGATCTTAAAGGCTAAGAAAAATTGCTTTTCATGGCTTTTGCAGGGCAATAGATGTGATGAAAAAATGTTTGTAATATTTTGAACGTTTTGTTTTTTCGTGTTGCAGCGGTTTCACGGCTTTTTTTAAGAAAAAATATCAAAATAAGTGTCGGGAACACACAAGCGATAAACAATTCCCTCTTCTGTTAATTTAAAAGTAGCCGAACCGTTGACAGAGACGGGAACAATTTTTTCTAAGACAGCGCTGCCAAAACAGGCTTTTTGTTCGTTAGAGAAAACGGTGTCTGCAGCAAAATGTTCTGTCCAAGTGATGAGAAGTTGTGTCTTGCCATTGGTCTTGGGCTGGATTTCACAACGTACACAGACACGGCCTTGTTCTTGTGAGAGGGCACCAAAAGAAAGAGAATTAACAATAAGCTCATGAAAAGCCAAACCAATATGTAAGGCAGCATTGGGAAAAAGATAAGCATCTACCCCTTCAAGAGAAAAACGTTCAGTTTCTTTCATTAAATAGCCCAAAGCCTGCGTTTGTACCAATTCGCGAAATTGGGCACCACGCCAATCGGAATCGGTGATCAGGTCTTGAGAATGCGAAAGAGAATGAAGACGTCCTTGAAATTTGCGTAAGAAAATCTGCAACGATTCCGTATAACGTGCTGTTTGGCTGGCAATGCTCTGAATGATGGCAAGAAGATTTTTGGAACGGTGGCTTACTTCTCGAAGCAATATTTTTAAAACTTGTTCGCGCCGACGTAATCCTGAAATATTAACTCCCGTGGTGATAATACCGATGATCTCTCCATGATCATTGCGGTGACAATCAATAGAAAATTTATACCAAATCGCTTGTTTGGCCATATCCTCAAACCGTGCTTCAATGCTTTGCATTTTGCCGGTGGCTAAAACCTGCAATTTAATGGTTTCCATATTGTCGGCAAGATTAAGCGAAAAAAAGTCACTGTCTCGACATCCCACACGCCATTTATTCTGCAAATGCTGTGGTAAATTTTCAGCCCATAAATAGACCAAATTGGTTGTCTGATATAAAACACAAATATCAGCACCACGAATTGCTTGCATTAGAGCGCTTAAATGGGATGTATCCATTGGTGGCTTTGGAAGAGGCGTAACGATCATAATGGAGATGTTACTCTGTTTTAGGCCGCTTTGGAAGCGTTCTCTTGAAAGAATAAAGCCTGTGAAATAAGCGCTTTTACCATATCTGGATTAAAGGGTTTGGTGACTAAAAAAGTCGGCTCTGGGCGCTCTCCTGTCAAAAGCCTCTCAGGAAAAGCTGTGATAAAGATCACCGGTATACGGTCATTTTGCAAAATGTCATTGACTGCATCAATGCCTGAACTGTTATCGGCTAATTGAATATCAGCTAAAATCAACCGCGGCTTTTTCTTATGGTACATGGTGACAGCCTCGTCACGGGTTCGTGCTATTCCTACTACCTGATGGCCAAGGCTTTCTACCATTTGTTCAATATCCATGGCAATAAGAGGCTCATCTTCAATAATCATAACTTGTGTGGCTATTTGTTGAGAAATATCCGTGGAGGCTTGGGTGAGGAGCTTGCGGAATTCCTTCGCATCAAGAGACATGATTTCACTGGCTTCTTGTTCATTAAATCCCTCAACGGCAATCAATAAAAAGGCTTGGCGTGCACGCGGGGTCAAATACGATAATTTAGCACTGGTTTTTTGTTCAAGACCAAATTGTGGAAGTGGTTCTGGGATATTGGGTGTGGTTTGGTCAAAAAGGTGGCAAAAAAGCCAATAAGTACCAATACGGTCACTGGATTTTTGAGGAAAAATCGAAATATCCGCAATAAGTGCTTCTAACATCGCTGAAACATAAGCATCACCAGAGGATTGGCTGCCGGTAACAGAACGAGCAAAACGTCGAAGATAGGGAAGATGTGGTGCGATGCGCGTGGATAATGACATGATTTATAACTCCTTTGACCTTTGAAGCACTTTGTTGGTTGAAATCTTTGAGAGATAAAAAAGTTCCCCCCTCGTATGGAACTTTTTATATACAACTATATTTACAACCATAAGGCGAAAATATTATCTGTGCTACTGATATTATATGGATTAGGGGGATAAAAAATGAACGACTGTGATGAAAAAAATATCACAAATCACTGTATGTTTGGAGATGACCTTCTCGGGGTCAATAGCGAGATAGCACGAAAATTACGCCAATTTTACCTTGAAATTCAAGAAGAAGCACTTCCACGGCGTTTGTTGGAGCTTTTAGACAGGTTAGAGCGCGCAGAGCAATTTGGTTTAAACAATGTGGAAAAGGTTTGAACCTTTTATGGCAAAGTGCGTGAAAAATTTTAAGCAGGAACTCCTGCAAGTTCTACCAGCCTTACGAGCTTTTGCACTTTCTTTAAGTGGCAAGCACGATAAAGCAGATGATTTGGTCCAAGATACTCTGATGAAGGCATGGGCTAAACAAGACAGTTTTGAAATGGGGAGCAATCTTAAAGCATGGCTTTTTACAATTTTACGTAACGAATTTTATAGCCAATTGCGTAAAAGAGGAAGAGAAGTACAAGACAGTGACGGTGTGTTTACCCAAAGTGTTGCTGTTCATCCTGCACAATATGGATCACTTGATTTGCAGGATTTCAAAAAGGCCTTAAATCTGCTCTCCGCTGATCAAAGAGAAGCCATTATTCTTATTGGTGCATCGGGTTTTTCTTATGAAGATGCTGCTGCTATTTGTGGCTGTGCTGTGGGAACCATCAAAAGCCGTGTGAGTAGGGCGCGTAATCGCTTACAGGAACTGCTCAAAGTCAATGGTGAGTCCGATTATGGACCTGATTCTTATTCGGCTGGAAGCACATTGTGTTCATTTAACGGCTAAAAAAGTATAATAATTATGATTGATAGCCTTGTTTTTTTTATTCCCGTTATAGCTATTAGAGTAAAGTCAGTATCTGAGGAAATTCAGAAGTTTGGCATATCTGTTTGAGGAAAATAACAAAAGCCTGGATGAAATTCTCTCACAGGCTTTTGGTGTTATGTCCTCAAGGATGCCTTCCTTTGTGCTGAAAAATGACGATTTTCAGGTTCGCCAATGGAAATTCTATGACACACCAGAAAAAGCTGCTTCTTCAAAGTCCTTCTGCTGATTCAACTATCTCAAGCTGGCGTTGGGTGGCAATTGTTGTTTCTCTGGTGATGGCTCTTTTGGCATCAGCCTTTATTATGTTGCTTTCAAACGCTGTTGATCGAGAAGTTGCACAATTAAACACAAGTTCAGAATTGCGCGAACAGGCAGATTTGGTCCTCATTGGCCTCATCGATATGGCTGTTGCTGATCGTAGCTATGCCAAAACCAGAAGCGCTGAAGATAAAGCACATTTTGAAAATGCGGCGCGAGAGCTTGAGAATATTCTCGATTATACGGAACTGATCGTTTATGCGCATCCGCGGTGGTATGAATGGTTTAGAGCTTTTAAAAAGGAAGTCGAAGCACGCAAAGCTTTCCTTAGTGCTCACATGCATGCGCTTGATGCACTTCTTGATGATCAATCTTCTCAACCTGCTGCTGCTTTTGAAAGCCAGAAAATTCAAGTGGCGCGTTTAGCGCAATTGATGTCAAGCTTTATGAATGGCGATGATGTGGTGCGGCAAAAACAGCGCGAGGGTATCGCATTTATGCGGGCGGCGCTCACATTGGCTGCAATTGTTTCTGTCGTGAGTACGTTTATTTCTGCTTATTTTGTCATTAATCGTTTTCGTCGCGATATACGCTCTTTAAAAATGTATCAATTGCTGCTTCATAGTGAAAATGCCGCTCTTGAAGCACGGGTCAAAGAGCGGACACAGGAATTAGAAAGCGCACGCAATCATGCCGAAAAAGAACGCCAAAGGGTGGAAATGCTCTTACAGGATGCAAGCCATCGCATTGGCAATTCCCTTGGTACAGTCTCTTCTTTACTAGGGCTCCAATTAAATCGCAGCAAAAATGAAGAAGTACGTTCCGTTCTTGGTGCTGCACGCGACCGTATCCAAACAATTTCTACAGCACATCGGCGCTTGCGCTTGAGTGATGATATGGAAACAACACTCTTGGCAGAGTTTCTCAGTTCAGTGGTGCATGATGTCGAATTGGCTGTGCCTTTTGAATTGCGCGAAAATATTACTATCCATACAAGCTTTAAAGATTGTCGATTGTCTTCAAGAGATGCCACAACACTTGGAATTATTCTTGGTGAATTGCTGACAAATTCTTTAAAACATGCTTTTCCTGATCATCGTGCTGGTCATATTTATATTTCATTTGGTCCTCAACCAGAGCCAGATGGACAATTAATGCTCATTGTTGAAGATGATGGCGTGGGGATGAAAAACCAAACGCCAAAACAAAAGACCGGTCTTGGGCGTTTGGTCGTGGAACAGCTTTGTATGCAATTTGGTGAAAAACCTCTTTTTGAAAGCTCTGCTTTGGGGGGGACAAAAATTGTCATTCCTTTACCAAAACTCAATGCAAGTGGCGCAAAGGACGCATCTTTTTCGTAAAGGAACCTTGAAGTTTTGCTTCTCTTTGTTAAGGTTGAAAACAAAAACGCCCTTATAAATTGCTACAACTCTTAGCAAGGGGTCTTTTGTCACCATTTCGTCCTAAATCCTCAAACAAAACTGGTTTGCCTTTTTTTCCATTATAAGCTTTTACATGAATGTTTTTTCCTTGCACATTGACCAGATAATAGTCTCCCCTAAAGAGTGCTCCTGCTGTGTATACGGGAATATTTCCGAAAACTTTGTCATCTTGTGCATGGCAATAGAATCGAGAATGTTCATGTCCGACAAAGATGGCTTTGACATTGTGAGAAGTTATGAGTGCTTTAAAAGCAGCAAGATTTTTTGTATTTCGGGGATGAAGAAAATGTGAATCATTATCTCCAAAATAGGGACGCGCATCGTGAAAATTGAGGATGGTCACTTTCCCCCTTTTATCAGCAGCAGCTAAATCTTTTTTCAGCCACTCTAGAGCTTTTGTTATTCTGACTGTCGTGAAACCATCCGATAAATGTGCAGTATAAGTTGGATAATTGTGAAGCTGTACATAGTGGATGTCTCCATAATCCCATGAGTAGCTTAAACTTCCAGTTATGAAATGACGTGCTTTTTCCAAACGAACGGACTGACGAAAAGTTACATGTTGATTAAACATAGGGAGGGAATTGCTATATTTTTTCATTTCTTGAAACATTCTTTTCACCGCACTCACCGCACAGGCATCTTTTGAAAGATTTGACATCGGTATCGCACAATCACGAACATTATTGGCATAATCGTGATTGCCTAGTCCTTCATAGACAGGATAAGGCATGTTTTTATAGACATCTGCATAATCTTGATAGGTTTGGGGGCGACCAAACTCTGTTAAATCGCCATTAACGATATAAAATGCAGCGGCGTGGGATGCGAGTGCTGTTGCAACTTTTTTATTTGCTTCTAACCATGGTTTTCTGTTGCTGTTCGCGTTAGGGTCACCAGAATTCAAACGCCATGGTTGCGGATCGGCTGCTATGACAATGTTATAATTTTGGGGGGACTTTCTTTTTACGTACCAAATGGTTCTTGCGTTATCACCCTCTCCCTCTATGCGTTCAAAATAATAGTTTTTGTTGCTCGAGGTAACAGAATATTGATTGCTATCCTTATAGGAATTATACCAGCGGAATTTTAAAATAGTTCCATCATCTTCCACTCTATATTTAACCCATCCTCCAGAGCCAAAAAGCCAAGCATTCGATGTTGTGGCTGCTTCTCCAAACAAGCCAGCTGCAATGACCTTTGAGGGGCCAGTATTCCCCCAATAGTCACCGGTTTTCCATTTTCCACGCTCTAGACCTTTATCAATTAACACCATAGAAGTCGGTGGATTGGTAAGCTCATTCACAATATATACATTGGTTGAACGATCATCAAAGCCTATTCGTTTAGGTTTCGGTAATTGTTTGATGAAATTTTGCTTTGTTTCATGGTTTACAGAGACATTTTGTGCATGAGAAAAAAAAGGTTTTAAGCAAATAAAGACAGTAAAAAAAAATGCAGTGAGTGTTCTATATTGACATTTCATAAAATTATTATCCCAAACAAAAATAATTTAGCAAAATACTTGATAAGAATGATATTGTCAGAGTAGTTACTTCTTGAAATGGTACATTTTGTGTAATTCAATTTTGTCCAAAAAATGGTCCTTATTGTTTGTTTCTATTATCTGATTTTTAAAATCTGATATGTTTTAGCACTGCTTGGGTCATTTCCATTATTTTGAGCCCTTTATTTTGTTCTCTAGCGATTTGCTCATTGTTTTTTGATTTTTCTGTTTTTTCTTTTGATCGTTTTGTTTTTTACTGTTGCTTGATGGAAAAGAGAGATCCTAGTCAAAATTTCTCATTGTTGATAAGATTGAAAAAAGGCAAGAAATGCCATGAAGAGAGGATGAAAAGAGATCATGCGTTTTTTTTCAAGATGAGAGAGAATGTCTTGAAGAGGAAAAAGCTCTTTTGTACTTGGATTTTTACAAATTTTCTATGATGCATCCCTTTGAAAAGGATGTAAGAGAAATATTTTTGTTATTGTTGTAAAATGGAATGCCATGGGGGTGCCAATTTACGGGCTTGCTTTAAAGAGACCTTTTTCAATGTTCTAAAGCACATTTTCATGACGGTGCTTGTAAATGGTATAATGCTCAATCCATTGAGTACTTCCATCGTTAGGCTTGTGAAGAAGCAAGCACGTACCGTCATTCACTTTGCTAGCTTCCAATGTTGTAACTGCCCTTGGTGTTTGAGGCTCTTCATAAGAGGTATTTTTAGTCCTTTCTTGTACAGTTTTTATCCCCATACGCCTCTCACTTGTGATGTGTAGGGAAATATGGTTTTGATTGATTTTGCATATGGGATAAGGTTTGAAATAAGAGAATCTTACGGTATTTTGGTCTCTCATTTAATATGCAAAACAATGAATGATCATTATAAATCAATAGGTCTTGCGACCAAGACAGTCTATGTTTAGGGAAAGCTTTAAGTCGGATCTGTTTTGAGAAAAGGGTTGATTGTGAAAAGTGGGTTTAAGAAGCATCTGCTGGTGATGCTGGATTGCTTAAGAGGGAATCAATATTGTTTCTCTCTTCTAGGAATGCTTGTAAATCTTGATTTGTTAAAGCTTTGCTGTTTGGTATACGAATACGCATAGGATCAACTTTTACGCCATTTACAATGATTTCAAAGTGACAATGGGGACCGGTTGCCATTCCTGTTGTACCAACATATCCGATTACTTGTCCTTGACGGACTCTCACGCCTGGTTTGATGTCTGGTGCATAGCGGCTTTGATGCGAATAGCTGCTGATATATCCATTGCTGTGTTGAATTTCTGTATGGTTTCCATAGCCACCTGTGACACCCACTTTGGTGACAATACCATCTCCTATAGCAATAATGGGTGAGCCTTTGGGGGCAACCCAATCAACACCTGTATGCATGCGCACATAGCCTAAGATAGGATGTTTTCGTGGTCCAAAGGGAGAACCAAAAACACCATTTGGAATAGGTTTGCGTAGCAAGAAAGGTTTGGAGCTTTTGCCCTCTGAATCATAATAATCGACGCTGCCATCGTTTGATTGATAACGGTAATATTTATAGGTTGTATTGCCAAAAGTGACACTAATGTAACGAATTTCAGGATCTGTGTTGGTGGGGCTTTCTAAAGTTTTTTGATTCTTTTTACTATCGTTATTTTTTTCTGTATCACTTTGTTGAGGTACAGCATAAAATATTTCCAGCTGATCGGTTGGTGTTATCCGGCTTTTCATATCAATGTTGGTGGCAAGCAGACGAATGAGATGTTTGGAGAGAGAGTGTGAGACATTATGGCTGAGCAGAGCAGTATAGAGCGCATCATAGGCTGTTGGTAATTGTGCGCTACTCACATAAGTGTGGGGAATACCATTCTGAAATGCTGTTTGAAGTGCTTGGGACATTTTGGGTTCTGTACTTTCAACAAACTGTCCTTGATCATTTAAGGCAATGGTGAGAATATGGTATTTTCCTTGATAAATACTGGCTCGTACCAGATGATCTTCTTCTCCAGCTTGTGTAACGATACCAATGCGTAATAAGCTTCCTTCTTTTAGCGTATCAGAATTGTTTAATTTTATTAAAGCGCTCACGACTCGTTCAATCTGTTGCTTTGTATAGTTGGTGTCTTTAAAGGCATCGGCGATCTTTTGTTTTTTACGAATAGGAAAAATATCTTCGGCATAGTTTTTCGTGAGATCAATGCGGCGGCTTTTGGGGGAAACGGTCACGTTTTCTTGAACAATGCGAACCTCAGGGCTTTCTGTGAATTGGGAGCTAGAAGATAAGTCTTCTAATTTTAAAGGATCAATGAGAGTGAGAATGGAAAGCAGTTCTTTATTTTTTTCTAAAGTAAAACCGGCTTTTTTTAATTCTTGTTGTGCTTCATCATCGGTTAGGATGTCTGTACCGTCAAAGTTTATTTGATCAATCACAAAATCACGGTTGCTTAAGATTAATTGGGTTTCTACTTTTGCTCCATAAATATGTCCAGAATCTTGTAGTGTTGAGGTTTGAATTTTCGAATCAGTGGCAAACATACTCAAAGAATCAAATTTAGGGTAGCTATATTGCTTTGGACGATCTTCGGCTAACGCCATGCGAATCCATTCAAAACGTTGGGTTTTGATAACTTTTTTATCGCCCTTTTTCTGCAAGATGGATAATTCAAATTGGCGCTTGCTATCAAAACTTTGCCGTGCATGGGTGGGAGAAATACGATCACTTTTATAACCATTAGCATCGGGATCTTGTGTTTGTGCAAGATTGTCTAGAGAAAACCATTGCGGAGGTGTTACCAAACGTTGCTGTCCATCAAGAGCAGCAAAAAGGGCAATACCCATCAGAATGCAGGAAGTAATTCCTGTAAGAACTGTACCTGTGAGCCAACGGACAGAAACTTGGCGACGCGCAGGGCGTAAGCGCTTGACTACAAGCGCAGGGTCTTGCCCGGGATCGTTTTTCTGTTGTTCATTATCCCACATGAATTTTTTGAATACTTTTCAAATCTTAAATAACCAAAGCCTAGCATAGCTTCGTGTGTTTCGACAAGAATTTGATTCTTTTTACCGACAAAGCAAATCCTTATTTATACAGCTTATAGAGCAATAACTCTTAAATTATAATAGCGAAGAAGGTGAGAAGAGCAATAACAATGTTGGCAAGGATATTACAAGGATATCAAGAGCATCAATAAATTGGTATTATGTCCGCACGCTTTACTCAAGTTCACTCTTTTAAAGCAGTCTGTATCAAAGGCTGTAAGCTTTCTTATTATGGCAACATCTTTGCTCAAAAGCTTAAATAGAGTGTGAATTAAGTTAGTTTTTATAAAAAGGGATAAAAACGCATTTTTTTAAAAAAATGATATTGACTCTTTTGTTGAAAGGGTTCTATATAGCGTTCGTTGACGAGGGCAGTTTCTGCTTGCGATGGT
>NZ_BAABJA010000012.1:0-42734 GCF_039543065.1 Bartonella pachyuromydis
ATGTTGCGATGGATGTTTCTCTGATTGTTCCGATAGCTATGGAAGAGAAACTTCGCTTTGCTATTCGTGAAGGTGGTCGTACTGTTGGTGCCGGTATCGTTTCTAAGATCATTGAGTAAATAATGGTCTTTGAGAGGATTTGATGGTATGATTTAAAAGGTTAGGGGTATAGCTCAGTTGGTAGAGCGGCGGTCTCCAAAACCGCAGGTCGCGGGTTCAAGCCCTGCTGCCCCTGCCAGAGGGAAATGAGAATTTAGCTGTGAGGAGGTAGATTTTTTGACTGCCTTCTTCTCTTTTTTGTCGATAGGGCTTGTTTTTTTGTGCGTGAATCGTTATTGAATAGAAAATGAGGAAGCTGCATACGGTTTGAGATTGGCTTTTCGCATTTTTATTGTATTTATTTTGTTGTGTGAGAACAATAAGGCTAGAAAGAATATAGTGTGACTGATGGCATCTAAAACCAATCCAATTACCTTTTTAAAGCAGGTTTATGCAGAAACGGTGAAAGTGAAATGGCCTACACGTCGTGAGACAGTTATTTCGACTGTTATGGTGTTGTTGGTAACTACTTTGGCTTCGGCTTTCTTTTTTGTTGTGGATCAGATTATGCATTTTGGTGTTTGGCGGGGTATTGATCTTCTAAAATATCTTTTTAGTTGAAAGTGCAAGGAAGTGTGACTGTGGCTGCTCGTTGGTATATTGTTCAAGCATATTCAAATTTTGAAAAGAAGGTAGCAGAATCTATCGAGAAGGAAGCGAAGCAGAAGGGGCTTGATCATCTGTTTGAAAAGGTTTTTGTACCCACAGAACGTATTGTAGAGGTTCGTCGTGGACGCAAAGTTGATGCTGAGCGAAAATTTTTTCCTGGTTATGTTCTTGTTCGTGCTGAGTTGACGGATGAGGTTTATCATCTTATTAAGAATACTCCCAAAGTGACCGGTTTTCTGGGATCAGATGCGCGTCCAGTTCCTATTTCTGATAGAGAGGTTGAGCAAATTCTTAAACAAGTTCAAGAAGGGGTTGAGGTGCCAAAATCTTCTGTATTGTTTGAGGTGGGGGAACAGGTTCGCGTTGCTGATGGTCCTTTTATTTCGTTTAATGGTATTGTTCAAGAGGTTGAAGAAGAGCGCTCCCGCCTTAAGGTGGAAGTGTTAATTTTTGGGCGTCCTACGCCTGTTGATTTAGAGTTTAATCAGGTTGAAAAACTTTGATTAGGCTTAAGGTGATTTGGATCACCTTGAGTAACCGGTGGGAGGTAATTTATAGCTTTTGTCGGCTTAATGAACCGAACCACTCTACTGCAGCGGGTAGCAGGCAAGGTGTGTTGTCTGTGTACCAGTGAGATTAAAGGCAGATTATTATGGCAAAAAAAAGTATAGGTCAGCTCAAGTTGCAGGTTCCTGCAGGGGCTGCTACTCCATCCCCACCGATTGGTCCAGCTCTTGGTCAGCGTGGTATTAATATCATGGAATTTTGTAAAGCATTTAATGCAGCGACACAGGAAATGGAAAAGGGGGCACCGATTCCAGTTGTTATCACCTATTACCAAGATAAGTCTTTTACCTTTTCTTTAAAGACACCTCCTGTATCCTTTTTCTTGAAAAAGGAAGCGAATTTAAAATCTGGCTCCAAAGAGCCTGGTAAAGTGTCTGTAGGAAGCGTCTCTCGCGATAAGATACGTTCAATTGCGGAAGCAAAGATGAAAGATCTTAACGCGAATGACATTGAGTCAGCGATGCGTATGGTTGAGGGTTCTGCTCGCTCTATGGGCTTGGAAGTGGTGGGCTAATGTTATGGCAAAACTAGCAAAGAGAATAAAAAATATCCGCAAAGATGTTGATTTTAATCAACTTTACGCTTTAAATGATGCTGTTTTGATGGTTAAGGAGCGTGCAGTTGCTAAATTTGACGAAACAATTGAGATTTCTATGAATTTGGGTGTTGATCCTCGTCATGCAGATCAAATGGTTCGGGGTGTTGCTCA
Source organism: Bartonella pachyuromydis (assembly GCF_039543065.1). Classification (NCBI taxonomy): domain Bacteria; kingdom Pseudomonadati; phylum Pseudomonadota; class Alphaproteobacteria; order Hyphomicrobiales; family Bartonellaceae; genus Bartonella; species Bartonella pachyuromydis. The sequence goes on from NZ_BAABJA010000012.1 coordinate 1,985, forward strand.
TTTACCCAATGGAACAGGGAGAAATGTTCGTGTTGCCGTTTTTGCGCGTGGTGATAAGGCTGAGGAAGCTAAGTCTGCCGGTGCAGATATTGTAGGAGCTGAAGATTTGTTTGAAAGCATTAATGGTGGGACGATTGATTTTGATCGTTGTATTGCAACGCCAGATATGATGCCTTTGGTTGGTCGTCTTGGTAAGATTCTTGGTCCGCGCAGTTTGATGCCTAACCCAAAAGTTGGTACTGTGACACTTGATGTTGCTGGTGCTGTCAAGGATTCTAAAGGTGGTGCTGTTGAATTTCGTGTTGAAAAAGCTGGTATTGTACATGCTGGTATTGGTAAGGCTTCTTTTGGGGTTGAGAAAATAGTGGAAAATATTAAAGCTTTTGCGAGTGCTGTTATGAAAGCCAAACCGCAAGGTGCAAAAGGTGAATATATCAAACGTGTTGCAGTTTCTTCAACTATGGGGATTGGAATCAAAGTTGATCCTACAACAGTTCGTTCAGAGTGATTTTTAAACAGATTTATAATTTTGTTTGGGGTAGATGAATATCAAAATTATATTTTAAGGTATCGATTTTTATCGGTATTGGGTTATCTAAGCTTTATTAGCTTAGGTTATGCCGGAGGAAATTCCGGAATATCCTGTCCGAGATTGTGGGTGATGCTGTTGGAGTATCTTAATCGAAAAAAAACCTGCATGAGACTGGGGTAAAAACTGAGAGTTAAAAGACTTAAAGGGTTTGAACCAAGGTTGCCTTTGATCGCTGTGCGTGAAAAAGGGGACAGGATCCTCATCGATAGCATAAATATTTTATGTTATCAAAGGTAACCAACAGATTTGTTTTAAGCAAATCTGTTAAATGGAGAGAGACAGTGAATAGAGCGGAAAAACGCGAGTTTGTTACATGGCTTAATGAGGCTTTTCAGAAGTCTGGTTCTGTTGTTGTTGCACATTATTCCGGTCTGACAGTTTCGCAGATGAACGATCTTCGTTCGAAAATGGGCGAAGCTGGAGGTGCCGTGAAAGTCGCCAAAAACCGTCTTGCTAAAATCGCTCTTCAGGGCACGGAATCTGAAACAATAGCGAGTCTTTTTACAGGGCAGACGCTTATTGCTTATTCAGAAGATCCAATTACAGCACCGAAAGTTGCTGTTGATTTTGCAAAAACCAATGATAAATTTGTTATCCTTGGCGGTTCAATGGGTGCAATAAGTTTGAGTGTAGATGCTGTGAAGTCATTGGCTTCATTGCCTTCACTAAACGAATTGCGTGCAAAACTTGTAGGTATGATTTCTACTCCTGCAACCCGTATCGCACAAGTTGTTAATGCGCCTGGTAGTCAGGTCGCGCGTGTCATTGGAGCATATGCTCAGGAGAATAAGGCGGCTTAAGGCTGTTTTGTATTCATAATTTATAGAAGAGTTTTGGCTTTTCTATTTTTTTGAATAAGTTTTAATAATGGTTCGAATCTTTTAATTGAAGGAATTTAAAAAATGGCTGATCTAGCAAAGATCGTAGAAGACCTTTCTAACCTAACCCTTTTGGAAGCAGCAGAGCTTTCTAAGTTACTTGAAGAGAAATGGGGAGTTTCGGCTGCTGCTCCTGTAGCTGTTGCTGCTGTCGCTGGTGCTGCTGCTCCAGCTGCTGAAGAGAAAACAGAATTTGATGTTATTCTTGTTGAAGGTGGTGCGCAAAAAATTAATGTTATTAAGGAAGTTCGTGCTCTTACAGGCCTTGGTCTTAAAGAAGCTAAAGATTTGGTTGAAGGAGCACCTAAACCTATTAAAGAAGGTGCTTCTAAAGATGAAGCAGAAAAAATTAAATCTCAACTTGAAGCTGCTGGTGCTAAAGTTGAACTTAAATAAATTTGATTTTATCGGCGAGCATTTATGTTCGCCGATTTCCTTTCTTCTAACAAGAAGATACGATCAATAAAGGCCTTTTCCCAACAGTTAAGTAGCTGTTGGGAATGGTTTTTACTCTTAGTCCCTTATTGTGCAGCCAATTAAATGGATGGTTTGTGTTAGGGGGACAAGTTGGTAATACCCTTATTGGGTATCAAGTGAACTGATCTGCATATGCAGGTTAATGATATAAAGCTTTCAAGGTTTAGTCTACCTTGAAGAGTAAAGATCAAGGAGCGACGATGGCTCAGACCCTAACGATGATGTCTCAATTCAATGGTCGTAAGCGCGTACGCAAATTTTTTGGTAAGATTCCTGAAGTAGCAGAGATGCCGAATCTTATTGAGGTTCAAAAAGCGTCATACGATCAGTTTCTCATGGTTGAGGAACCAAAAGGTGGACGACCAGATGAAGGTTTGCAAGCTGTTTTTAAATCGGTATTTCCTATTTCGGACTTTTCCGGTACAGCGATGCTTGAGTTTGTTGGTTATGAATTTGATTTACCGAAATTTGATGTTGAAGAATGTCGTCAGCGTGATTTGACTTATGCTGCACCATTGAAGGTGATATTACGTTTAATTGTTTTTGATGTTGATGAAGATACCGGCTCGAAAGATATCAAAGATATTAAAGAGCAGGGCGTGTATATGGGCGATATGCCTTTAATGACGACAAATGGTACCTTTATCATTAATGGTACGGAGCGTGTTATTGTTTCACAGATGCACCGTTCTCCTGGTGTCTTTTTTGACCATGATAAGGGAAAATCCCATTCATCAGGTAAGTTTCTTTTTGCTGCTCGTGTTATTCCTTATCGCGGCTCTTGGCTTGATATTGAGTTTGATGCGAAAGACATCATTTATGCTCGTATTGATCGGCGACGTAAGATTCCTGTCACCAGTCTTTTGATGGCATTAGGCATGGATGCATCGGATATTTTATCGACGTTTTATAATAAAGTTGCTTATGAGCGAGATGGGGATGGGTGGCGTATTCCTTATTCTGTTGACCGCTTTAAAGGAATGAAGCTCGTTTCTGATCTTATTGATGCAGAGAGTGGTGAAGTTGTTGCTGAGGCTGGTAAAAAACTAACAGTTCGTGTTGCAAAGTCTTTAGCTGAAAAAGGTCTAAAAGCAGTAAAAGTCAGTGAGGATGATTTATTAGGGTGCTATTTAGCAGAAGACATAGTCAATTATCAGACGGGTGAGATTTATCTTGAAGCTGGTGATGAAATTGATGAAAAAATATTGAAGACTTTATCTGATGTTAATGCAGATCAAATCAATATCCTTGATATTGATCACATGAATGTTGGAGCATATATCCGTAATACTTTAAAAGTGGATAAAAATGAGAGTCGACAGGATGCGCTATTTGATATTTACCGTGTAATGCGTCCAGGTGAGCCACCAACAATGGATACAGCGGAAGCTATGTTCCATTCGTTATTTTTTGATCCAGAGCGTTATGATCTTTCTGCGGTTGGGCGTGTTAAGATGAATCTGCGTATGGATCTTGATTGTCCAGATACAGTTCGCGTTTTGCGTCAAGAGGATATTCTTGCTGTTGTTAAGATGTTGGTTGAATTGCGTGATGGTCGTGGTGAAATTGACGATATTGACAATCTTGGCAATCGTCGTGTTCGTTCCGTTGGAGAATTGATGGAGAATCAATACCGCATTGGTTTGTTACGTATGGAGCGTGCAATAAAGGAGCGGATGTCATCGGTTGAAATTGATACGGTCATGCCGCAGGATTTGATAAATGCAAAGCCTGCTGCAGCAGCAGTTCGCGAATTTTTTGGGTCTTCACAATTATCGCAGTTTATGGATCAAACCAATCCATTATCGGAAATTACCCATAAACGCCGTCTTTCTGCTCTTGGTCCGGGTGGTTTGACTCGTGAGAGAGCAGGATTTGAAGTTCGTGACGTACATCCTACGCATTATGGTCGTATTTGTCCGATTGAAACGCCTGAAGGCCCTAATATTGGTTTGATTAATTCCTTAGCAACATTTGCGCGCGTTAATAAATATGGTTTTATTGAGAGTCCATATCGTAAAATTGTTGATGGTAAAGTAACAACAGAAGTTATTTATCTCTCTGCTATGGAAGAATCAAAGCATTATGTAGCGCAAGCCAATTCATCATTAGATAGTGAAGGGCGATTTACAGAAGAATTTGTTGTTTGTCGTCACGCTGGTGAAGTTTTGATGGCGCCGCGTGATCATGTGGATTTGATGGATGTTTCTCCAAAACAGTTGGTCTCAGTTGCAGCCGCTCTTATTCCATTTTTGGAAAATGATGATGCGAATCGTGCGTTGATGGGATCAAATATGCAGCGTCAGGCGGTTCCTCTGATACGAGCTGAAGCACCATTCGTCGGTACGGGGATGGAATCTGTTGTTGCTCGCGATTCAGGTGCAGCTGTGAGCGCAAAGCGCAGTGGTATTGTCGATCAAGTTGATGCAACCCGTATTGTTATACGCGCAACAGAGGATTTAGATCCTTCAAAGTCTGGTGTTGATATTTATCGTTTACAGAAGTTTCAGCGGTCTAATCAGTCCACTTGTATTAATCAGCGTCCTCTTGTGCATGTTGGTGATCGGATAGAAAAAGGCGATATTATTGCAGATGGTCCCTCTACTGATCTTGGTGATTTGGCTCTTGGGCGAAATGTACTTGTCGCTTTTATGCCTTGGAATGGATACAATTACGAAGATTCCATTTTGTTATCGGAACGTATTGTTGCCGATGATGTCTTTACTTCGATTCATATTGAGGAATTTGAAGTTGCAGCACGGGATACGAAGCTTGGTCCTGAAGAAATTACACGCGATATTCCTAACGTTGCAGAAGAAGCGTTAAGGAATCTTGATGAAGCTGGTATCATCTATATTGGTGCTGAAGTCCAACCTGGTGATATTTTAGTTGGTAAGATTACACCAAAAGGTGAAAGTCCTATGACCCCAGAAGAAAAGCTTTTACGCGCGATTTTTGGGGAAAAGGCTTCAGATGTTCGCGATACTTCTATGCGAATGCCGCCAGGAACTTTTGGGACTGTGGTTGAAGTTCGCGTTTTTAACCGTCACGGTGTAGAAAAAGATGAACGTGCAATGGCAATTGAACGTGAGGAGATTGAGCGTTTAGCAAAAGACCGTGATGATGAACAGTCAATTCTTGATCGCAATGTTTATGCGCGTCTTTCTGATATGTTGGCCGGTAAAGTAGCAATAGAAGGACCAAAGGGTTTTGCAAGCAGTAAGAAGCTTGACAATACGATAATGAGTCAGTATCCGCGCTCACAATGGTGGCAATTTGCTGTTGAGGATGAAAAGCTTCAGAATGAAATTGAGGCTTTGCGCAAGCAATATGATGAATCAAAAGAAGCATTGCAACGTCGCTTTATGGATAAAGTTGAGAAGGTCCAAAGAGGCGATGAAATGCCTCCTGGTGTCATGAAAATGGTGAAGGTTTTTGTGGCTGTAAAACGCAAAATCCAACCAGGTGATAAAATGGCGGGACGCCATGGTAATAAAGGGGTCGTATCCCGTATTCTTCCTGTAGAAGATATGCCATTTCTTGAAGATGGAACCCATGCTGATATTGTCTTGAATCCGCTTGGTGTGCCTAGTCGTATGAATGTTGGACAAATTCTTGAAACGCATCTTGGTTGGGCATGTGCTGGTATGGGTAAGAAGATTGGAGATTTGCTAGAGTTATATCAAGAGACTGGGGATATCCTGCCTCTGCGTCAGCGTATCGAAAATCTTATGCCTGATAATGATCATAATGAACCAGTTCGTCAGTATGATAATGAAAGCCTCTACAAATTGGCGCAACAGATGAAAAAAGGTGTTTCAATCGCAACACCTATTTTTGACGGAGCGCATGAAGCTGATATCAATATGATGCTGGAGGATGCAGGTTTAGATAGCTCGGGACAGGTTACACTTTACGATGGTCGGACTGGAGAGCCTTTCGATCGTCCGGTGACGGTGGGCTATATCTACATGTTGAAGTTACACCACCTTGTTGATGATAAAATTCATGCGCGTTCGATTGGGCCATATTCGCTTGTTACACAACAACCTTTAGGTGGTAAGGCGCAATTTGGTGGTCAGCGTTTTGGTGAAATGGAGGTTTGGGCACTTGAAGCTTACGGTGCTGCGTATACTTTACAGGAAATGCTGACAGTTAAATCGGATGATGTTGCTGGTCGAACAAAAGTTTATGAAGCAATTGTACGCGGTGACGATACATTTGAGGCTGGTATACCTGAGAGCTTTAATGTGTTGGTAAAAGAAATGCGTTCACTTGCTCTTAATGTAGAACTTGATGATGCACGTGAACTTATTGCACAACGGGCGTTATCTGATACATCAGAACAATAATTTAAAGAGCGCACTGAATAAGGTGCGCTTTGGTTGTCTTGAGAGGGCTAAATCAAGAAACTTTTATATAAGAGAGCACAGACAGTTTTTAAAAGTAGAAATAGGTTTTAAATAACATCTGTGATAAAACAAATGAGATATTACAACAGGTTCTAAGAATCTTTGAAGGAGAACGGCATGAACCACGAGGTCATGAATCTTTTCAATCCTCAAGCGCCAGCGCAGACATTTGACTCTATTCGTATTTCCATTGCGAGTCCTGAGAAGATTTTGTCTTGGTCATACGGTGAGATCAAGAAGCCTGAGACGATTAATTATCGGACTTTTAAGCCAGAGCGTGATGGTCTTTTTTGTGCGCGTATATTTGGTCCAATTAAGGACTATGAGTGTCTATGCGGTAAATATAAACGCATGAAATATAAGGGCATTATCTGTGAAAAATGCGGTGTAGAAGTGACGCTTTCACGCGTGCGTCGTGAGCGCATGGGGCATATTGAGCTTGCTGCACCGGTTGCTCATATTTGGTTCTTGAAATCATTGCCGGGGCGTATTTCTACACTTTTAGATTTAACTTTAAAGGATATTGAGCGGGTTCTTTATTTTGAAAATTATATCGTAACAGAACCAGGATTGACATCCCTTAAGCTTCATCAACTGCTTTCTGAAGAAGAATATATGCTTGCTATTGATGAGTTTGGGGAAGATCAATTTACGGCTATGATTGGTGCTGAAGCTATTTATGAGCTTCTAGCAGGTATGGAATTAGAAAAAATTGCCAATGATTTGCGCGTTGAGTTATCTGGAACAACGTCGGAATTAAAACAAAAAAAACTAATTAAACGGCTTAAGATCGTTGAGAATTTCCTTGAATCTGGAAATAAACCAGAATGGATGATTATGAAAACGATTCCGGTCATTCCACCTGATTTACGTCCATTGGTTCCGCTCGATGGTGGGCGTTTTGCCACATCAGATTTGAATGATCTTTATCGTCGTGTCATAAATCGTAACAACCGCTTGAAGCGTTTGATTGAGCTGCGTGCTCCTGGAATTATTGTGCGTAATGAGAAACGTATGGTTCAAGAAGCGGTTGATGCATTGTTTGATAATGGTCGGCGTGGGCGTGTGATTACTGGGGCAAATAAGCGTCCATTAAAGTCTCTTTCAGACATGTTAAAAGGAAAGCAAGGACGTTTTCGTCAAAACTTGCTTGGTAAGCGTGTTGATTATTCAGGACGTTCCGTTATTGTGACGGGACCTGAATTAAAGCTACATCAATGTGGTCTTCCTAAAAAAATGGCTCTGGAATTATTTAAGCCTTTTATTTATGCGCGGCTTGATGCGAAGGGATATTCGTCAACTGTTAAGCAGGCTAAGAAACTTGTTGAAAAAGAACATCCTGAAGTTTGGGATATCTTGGATGAAGTTATCCGTGAACATCCTGTTTTGCTCAATCGTGCGCCGACATTGCACCGTTTAGGGATTCAGGCTTTTGAACCTGTTTTGATTGAAGGCAAAGCGATTCAGCTTCATCCATTGGTCTGTACGGCTTTTAATGCGGACTTTGATGGTGATCAGATGGCGGTTCACGTTCCGCTTTCGCTTGAAGCACAGCTTGAAGCTCGTGTTTTAATGATGTCGACCAATAATATTCTTCATCCAGCCAATGGTGCCCCGATTATTGTTCCATCACAGGATATGGTCCTCGGTCTTTACTATCTTTCGATTGTTTCTGAAAAAGAGCCAGGAGAGGGGATGGCTTTTGCCGATATGGGTGAGCTTCATCATGCTTTAGAAAATAAGATTGTAACGCTTCACACGAAGATCAAAGGTCGTGTTAAAAATATAGGAAAAGATGGAAAAGAGGTTGCTAAACTTTATGATACCACGCCTGGCCGTTTAATTATTGGAGAGCTTTTGCCCAAAAATCCAAATATCTCATTTGATATTGTCAATCAAGAGATGACAAAAAAGAATATTTCTAAAATGATTGATCAGGTTTATCGGCATTGTGGTCAGAAAGAAACGGTTATTTTCTGTGATCGCATTATGCAACTTGGCTTTTCTTATGCGTGTCGTGCGGGGATCTCATTTGGCAAGGATGATATGGTTATCCCTGATAGCAAGTCACGTTTGGTTGCAGAAACGGAAGCTTTGGCCAAAGAATATGAACAGCAATATAATGATGGTCTGATTACACAAGGTGAAAAATATAACAAGGTTGTAGATGCGTGGGGTAAATGTACGGATCGCGTTGCTGATGAAATGATGAAACGTATTCAGTCTGTTGAATTTGATCCTAAAACGGGGCGTCAGCGTCCAATGAATTCTATTTATATGATGTCGCATTCTGGTGCGCGTGGTTCTGCAAATCAAATGAAACAGTTGGCTGGTATGCGTGGGTTAATGGCAAAGCCATCGGGTGAAATTATTGAAACTCCTATTATTTCAAACTTTAAGGAAGGGCTGACCGTTAACGAATATTTCAATTCGACACACGGTGCTCGTAAAGGACTTGCTGATACTGCATTAAAAACGGCTAACTCTGGTTATCTCACACGGCGTCTTGTTGATGTTGCACAGGATGCTATTATCTCAGCTGTTGATTGTGGTACTGCAAAGGGGCTCACTATGCAGCCGATTGTTGATGCAGGACAAATTGTTGCATCTCTCGGGCAAAGAATTTTGGGGCGCACAGCACTTGTTGATATTTTGCATCCAGTTTCTGGAGAGGTTATCCTTGAAGGTGGAGCAATGATTGAGGAAGCTGATGTTGCTAAGATTGAAGAAGCTGGAATTCAATCTATTCAAATTCGTTCTGCTTTAACATGTGAAACACGTCTTGGTGTTTGTGCTAAATGTTATGGTCGTGATTTGGCGCGTGGAACACCGGTTAATCAGGGTGAGGCAGTTGGTGTTATTGCTGCTCAATCGATTGGTGAACCGGGAACTCAGCTTACGATGCGTACTTTCCACTTAGGAGGAACGGCGCAAGTTGTTGATTCATCTCATTTAGAAGCTTCTTATGAAGGTATAGTGGAGATTCGCAATCGCAATGTCGTTCGCAATTCTGAAGGTCATTTGGTGGTTATGGGACGTAATATGGCTATTCTTATCAAGGATGAGACCGGCAAAGAACGTGTAGCACACCGTGTGAGTTATGGTGCGCATATTTTTGTTGATGATGGTGACGTCGTTAAATGTGGTCAACGTATAGCAGAATGGGATCCTTATACCCGTCCAATTTTAACTGAAGTTGAGGGGTATGTGGGCTTTGAAGATATGATTGATGGCTTATCAGTGACTGAAACAGCTGATGAATCGACGGGTATTACGAAACGTTTGGTGATTGATTGGCGTGCAAATCCTCGTGGTGCTGAATTAAAACCAGCCATTATCATCCATACAGATAAAAAAGCTGAAACCATTGCCAAATTGCATAAAGGAGGTGAAGCGCGTTACATGATGTCAGTGGAAACTATTTTGTCTGTTGAACCTGGTTCTCATGTTAAGGCTGGTGATGTTATTGCTCGCTTGCCCATGGAAAGTGCTAAAACAAAAGATATTACAGGTGGTCTACCACGTGTGGCAGAGCTTTTTGAAGCACGTCGTCCAAAAGATCATGCGATCATTGCTGAAGTCAGTGGTACAATTCGATTTGGTCGTGGTTATAAGAATAAGCGTCGTATTATTATTGAACCCAATGATGAAACTCTTGAACCAGTAGAATATTTGATTCCGAAAGGTAAGTTATTCCACTTCCAAGAAGGTGATCAAATTGAAAAAGGAGATTATATCCTTGATGGTAATCCAGCACCTCATGATATCTTGGCAATTAAGGGTGTAGAAGCTTTGGCATCTTATCTTGTTAATGAAATTCAAGAAGTTTATCGTTTGCAGGGTGTTCTCATTAATGACAAACACATTGAAGTGATTGTTCGCCAAATGTTACAAAAAGTTGAAATTACTGAATCTGGGGATTCTAGTTATATTCCAGGCGATAATGTTGATCGTATTGAACTTGATGAGATCAATGATAATTTGATTGCTGAAGGGAAGAGACCTGCATCTGGTACTCCCATCCTTCTTGGAATTACAAAAGCATCTCTTCAGACACCATCATTTATTTCGGCGGCATCGTTTCAGGAGACAACAAGAGTACTCACTGAAGCGGCAGTTTCTGGTAAAATTGATACTTTGCAAGGTCTTAAGGAGAATGTTATTGTTGGTCGTCTTATTCCTGCTGGTACAGGGGGTACGATTGCGCAAATCCGCCGTATTGCAGCAGTTCGTGATGATTTAATCGTAGATGAGCGGCGCAAATCTAGCAATAATGAGGCAGCTAAGGCTATGTTGACAAATATGGCAACTGAAGCGGTTGCTGAATAATTTGAATACATGCAAAAATAAATAAGAGAGCGCCTAGATTTAGAATTTGGGCGTTTTTTATGTTAAAATGCAGAAAATAGGCATTAAAAAAACAAATACGCGAATAAAAACTATGAGATGATTGTCATTATAAGTATTTAGGGTGTTTTGCTGTGTTTTCTTATTAATGTGCTTTATCTTTTTGTTTAATTTATAAAATTTTTTAATGTTCTCAGATCAAAATGCTTTTTTAAGGCCTTCGAGGCAGAAGAATGCATAGAGTAATGGACAGCGATCTTTTAAAGAAAAATGGCGTCCTATTTAAAATAAGGAAATGATTAATTTAAATATTTTCTTGATTGATATTTTTTATAAAAATTGAAAAAGTCATCATGAATGAGCAAAAGTTTTTTATAATCCGAAGAACAATTTATTCGGTTATAAATTAATACGAAATTTTTAATAAATACTCAAATTTTGCTTTATTATGAAGAATAAGAGTTTCTTATGCCTTTTTAGCATGAGACAATATAGATTAACTATTCAAGTCAGTAGCTAGTATTTAAGCATTGTTTAGGTGGTAAGATGTAAAAAAGGTTGCCAATAATATTGTATGTCACGCAAAAACCTATGTTGAAATAGAAAGACATACCAAGTTTATTATCAGCAATGGCATCCTCCTCCTCACCTATAAAGCCAGCTATAGAGCAATGGGACAAGGTATTGAACGGGTCATTATTTCTCTCAACCAAAATACCGCAGCAACCCACCAGACTATGATCAATAGATGAATTTTCGTTGAGGAAATAGTTTATAATAGTCTAGATATGATTAATGAATTGATGAATAAAAGATTTGGATAGTTTGATAAAATTCATAAAATTACATATCTCAAAGAACATTCTGTGGGCATAGTTGAGTATAATAAAAATGACAATGTAATCTATTTAATGAATGAAGAGGGAAACTCTATAACAGAGGGTAATAGAAATTAATACTTCAATTATTATAAAAACTGAAGAGAAGAAGCATAAATAGGCTTGAGGGTATCTGTATATTTTTTACAATGGCATATTTTAATATATCAGATGATGTAACCCGTTATGCTGTCTGCTAATAATGATCATAAAACACTATATTTACAAATTCACTCATGGAAAGTAGAGTTTTGAGAGGCACTTTATCAAAAGTTTTGAGATGAGTAATTTGATAAAGAAATTTTAGAATTTTGGATGTCATAATGGTAATATAAGGCGCTTATTGATATGAACAGCCGTGACAATATGATAGTGGGCAATAGATTATAGGATTTGGACAAGTATGGCGCCTATAGTATAGAACAAAAACAGAAATCTATCTTTTCGAACCAGTTTATAATGCTCAGAATATAAAAAATACAATATATGGCGTAAGCTGATCATAGAAAAGATCATGTTTAGTTATAAAATGATATATCAAATTCCATTAGCATAGGAGCTGGCCTCAAGCTATCTATTTTATCAGGTATCCGTAGAGATAAATTTTTTATGGATGATATTCTCTATCTTTCCGAGAGAATTATGGTTGTGAGTCCACTTAAAGAGATAGGCAGAGCACTATTAGACTATTTTTCTAGTACTTATAATTGTTATAGTCATATAGGTGATGATGCATGTACAGGATGTTGTTTTTCATCTAATTCTACACCAATTTATTCAAAAATTCATGATGCAAAAAATGAAACAAATCTTAAAATCATTAAGTACGCTGATCCTGTTAACTATACTGAATATGATTTTTTACCTCTTTCAGAGTACATAAGTATGTGAGATAAGCCTAGTGCAGATTTTAATGAGATAAAAAGGTATATTGTGGGAATGTTGAATGCTCCCCTCTTATGATAAAGCTTCAGAAAACACAACAGTCAGCATTAATGCAAAAGCAGTAAGTTATGCGTGCAGGTTTCAAGGGGGGGGTGAATAAATTTTACGGACCGAATTCGTGTTAAACTTTAAAAAACGTTCCATTCATCATTTGATGCTACCATTCTTTAGAGATGTATTAAACTTTAGAGATCTTCCAAAATCACTGAAATAGTTCTTTTGGGAAAAGTATCCAGAATAATATGAATGCGCGTTTTAAGTGTTACTGCTAGTGATGATTAACAATTTCCGGATTCTTTTTTCTTGCTTATGCGAAATTGTTTTTTCAAAGCATCATCTCAATGCTATCTATTGATAGTTAGTATACAAAAATGTAGACATAAGATGTATAAAAAATTCTAGATTATAACGCGAATATTGATAATAATTAGGGCTATAGGGTTGATGAAAGAGGATTTAACGATAATTCTAATCTATTTTGATATAGCATTTGATAATACTAATCGTTAAAAATAAAATATTCAAAACGATAATAAAAGTTTATAACGTTTATCATCGTTTTGGAAACAAAGTACAGGGTGTAAAATAATAAAGTTCTGGATTGTTTCGTAATATCAAATGATTCAAGGATAGAAAATGAAGAAGATTTTTAAATTATTAAGCGTGATAGTTCTATTTATTATGGCTGGATGTTATCTAGAACAGTCATCTCAAACAGTTGTAGATGCATGGGAGAAGTCCGGTGTAGATCAAATTGAGATAAAAAAGGCTCTGTTAGAATGCGGAATACAGTATCTTGATGGTCGTCTTAATACAGATATAAGTTTCAATGAAAAGTTAAATGCGGAGGAAGCAGAGCGTCTATGTATGATAGAAGCAGGCTTCCATGAGAAGTTTGGGATGGTAAAATTGTGTGAGAAATATAAAAATCTTCCCATTTGCCAGCCTGATGCAGTTATTCCTCAGCGAAATGTCGATAGGCGCTTGAATAGCCCTCATTGTAAAGAGCACAAAGAACAACCTGAATGCCAGCCTTAAGTTTTACTGCTGACAATGATCAAAAATTCTACCTTCTTACTTTTTCTTGCTTGTGTGAGATTGTTTCGCCAATCTATTATTTTCATACAGTTCTGAACTATCTTGGAACATGGGAGTAAGAAATAATTACTAAGCTTAAAAGTCTTTTATCGTCAGTAAATCCAGTGAAAAAGGGACACGTGAAGAAAATCGTGAAATTATTTGAGCGGCATAGTTTCCTTAAGCACAGCTGGATGTATGAACCAGCACCTTTATTAACACCGGCATAATGAGAAAATAAAGTATTAAGAAAGTTCAATCCAATAGGCTCTGTCAAAATGTAGTAAGAAACCAATTTATGTTCCTTCTGAAAATATGATTTGCGTATGAATGAATTTTCATCAATTTATGATACTTGTTCAAAACAGAGGTTATCACTACAAAGTGCAGAATCTTAAGAGAATTTATTTTATATAAACTCTACGAAGTAACTTATTTTTAGCTAGTTTAGTGATAGCGAGAGATCAACAGCCTATGGATAATGATACTTTTGCGGAGACCAATGCAACAAAACAAGAATGCTAGCGCATTTTGAAAATGAAAAAAGGTATCGGCGAATAACACAAGTTTCAGTTTTTAAAATTAGCAATTTGTTATAAAATATGGGGATATTTTCGTATATATTGGCAACGATCCTCTAAAATTTCACTGCTATCGGAGAAATCCGTGGAGTTTCACTTTCCATACGATTTGTTTTTTAGGGCGGATTATTCTCACTTTACATAAAATACAAAACGTATTACAAATACAGCGATTTACCAGATGAGAAGCTGTTATTTATTTTATATTCATTGCATTTAAATCCATAGTTTGTTTTTGCCTGTATTTTTTGTTTTGCTGAGAAAAAGAAAGTTTGAAGAGGAATGATGATTAGGGTACCTAAAAGTCACTTATATTCGTGTGTTGTAACAACAGCTATTTTTCCTTTTTTATTGAGTATAAATATTAACGCGAGTTCTCGTTCGTCTGTGTCACTTCCATGTGAGGAAGGAAAATTACCTTATCAATGTAGTGATGGCACAAAACATACAATTAGCGATAAAATATACAAATTTACTAAATCTTCTAAAGAAGAGAAGAGGCGAGGTAATTCTCTTTCAAACTTTGCTACCGTAGTTGCACAGCAGACAGGTACGGTTATTGAAGCAAATCGTCTACAAATGAGTGGTGTAAATGATGTAAAAGATACTTATGGTGTCATTGCATCGCAAGGGGGAAAAGTTGTCTTGAATGATTCAACTTTTAAGGATGTATCAACAGGTCTGAGAGCTGATAAGGGAGTAATCGAGGTAAATGGTGGAACTGTGGAGGCAACCGAAATAGCTGTTCATGCAGAAAAGCAAGGAGCGTCTGTGCTTTTAACAAATGCGAAAATTAAAGTGAAGGGGCAGGACTTTAGCCAAGGAATAGCTCTTTTCAGTGGCACCGATGCGATTATTAAAATGACAGGTGGATCGATTGATGTGCAAGATGCAGCTGCACTTTATGTGGGGGTAAGGGGGCGCGCAACTTTAGAGGGGGTTGGCATTTCTTCAAAAGATCAACCAATAGAGATAGATGAAGATGATGAGATTGGTTTTGCGGTTTTTAATGTAAATCAGAATGGTTCTCTTTCTTTAAAAAAGAGCGATGTTGTGGCAACCGATATTCATGGTTTATGGATGGGATTAGATTCTCATACACAATCAGGTCGGAGTGGTGAGGAGAATATTTTAATTTCACGCGTTAATATTGAAGATTCGAAAGTTACTATTACAGGTAAAAAATATGGCATGCATTTTGATATGGACAAAGAAAACAATGAAGACCAACAAGGATTTGTTTTTTTAAAAAATACGACTTTTTCTGTTCCAAATGGTACAGCTGTTCATAGTCATAAGAGCAGTGGTTATATTGGCTCAGCAGAAGGCGCAGAGATCTCTGGTGACTTATTACTCACAGTTGAGGAAAGGTCCTCTGTAACGATTTTAGCAGATTCTTCATCTCTTATAGGAGGCACCCGCGTTACGGATGATTCTATCGCGGAACTTTATTTAACAGGAGAATCAAAATGGATTTTAACAAAAAGGAAAGAGGCAAATTCGCAAAATGTAAACAGTGTAAATTCGTCGATTTCATTTGTAAAGCTTTCTGATAGTTCTCTTATCTTCGAAGATCCAACTCTGCAAGAATACCAAACCCTTTATGTTGGAAAAGGAGAAGGAGAAGTTTACTATGCTCAAGATAATGCTCGGATTTATCTCAATACGCATCTCAATAGTGATGGCTCGCTTAATAACCAAAAGACAGACCGGCTTTTGATCCATGGTGATGTTTCTGGAAAAACCACAGTCCATGTGCAGTTTATCACAGCAAGTCAAGGGGAGGGAGCAGACGGTGAAAACGCTAAAACCATTTCACTTATTCAAGTCTCTGGAAAAGCAGCAGAAGATTCTTTTCAGCTGAGTAGTTCTTACATTGCGCTGGAAGGTTTTCCTTATCAATATTATCTGAGTGCTTATGGTCCGGATTCTTCTCTTGGAAGAGCAGAGACCTCTCAAAGATTAGTAAAAGGTGATGGGGATTTTTGGGATTTTCGCCTAGAAAGTAAATATATTCAGCCCATTCAAAATACATCAAAACTCCCTTATTCTGAGCTAAGAGTGAGGAATGTTGTTCCACAAATTCCAACTTATCTTCTTTTATCAAATACTTTGTTTCATACTGGATTGGTGGATATTAATAGTCAAAATGAGCAATTGAAAACTGTACGCTCTTTTTCTGGTGGACAGATTGATAAAGCTCCTACTTTATTTGTTCATGGTTACGGTGGAAAACATCATTATGTCTCAGATCTTTCCCCGTTTGAATATGGTTATGGAAGTGATCTTGATTATAATGCCATAGGGGCTGGTATTTTATTCAAAACAATTGAAAATGCATACGGTACAACATCCTTTGGCATTATGGGAACCTATGGAAGACTTTCTTTGCGACCTCAGAATGTTGAACAAAACGAAGAGAGTATATTTCATAAACAGTCAGTGACGGCCTATGGTAATGTGGAACATGAGGCTGGTTTTTATGTGGATGGTTTTTTAACCTATGGTCTTTTAAAAGGTGATGTTCTCACTTCTGTACGGGGAAGAGTGGCAACATTAAAAGGAAGTCCCCTAAATATTTCATTATCTGCTGGTAAGGCATTTATCACTGGGTATGAAGGTTTTGTTTTTGATCCACAAATTCATTTTGTTTATCAGCATCTTCAATTTCATAAAGCACGCGATATCGATGGATTTGATGTTGATATGGGAAAGCTTGATCAATGGGTAATGCGTATTGGTGGGCGTTTAACTAAGACATTTGCAGAGCCTGAAAAGGAGCGTACCATGTCTTTGTATGGCAAAATTCATCTTTCTCATAATTTTAGAGGAAAACAATTTGTGCATTTTAAAGATGCTTTTCAGTTAGGTTCCTTTGGCTCTTCTTTGGAAGCTGGTTTGGGTATCAATTCGCAATTATCTCCTAAAGTTACACTTTATGGTGATCTAAATTATCAACATAAGCTTACTAAAGCTGGTTTTACCGGAATTCATTTTTCTGGTGGTTTACGCTATCGTTTTTAAAATGCGTTCGGGAAAGTTAAATCTAAGCGAATTTATTATAAGGGCATGTACGGTGAAAGTTTCTAAGTGAATTTATGCTCACGTACTTTGTAAAAACTATTCGGCTGGCTTTTTTGTTCTATAGCTACACCAGCGTGCAATTTTTCGTATCCCACCATCTTCATTACGTCGTACAGCATAACAATAACGCTGATCAGGAAATATGTTTCGTTGCATATCGCGTACAATATGAGCAGTATGACCATAAGGTGCAACAAAATCAATAAACCATACGTATTTTCCATTCTGCCAATTGGCATCGGGTAAAAACTCTCCCTTTTTAAGCATAGAGTGATGATTCTTTTCATTTAAAAAAGCCCAAGTGATAAAGGCGCAAAATTCTCCACGTTCATTTTTATAGAGTTTATATTGCCCAGTCTGTAAAGCTGGACCTAAGTTTCGTTCAATATCCCAAATTCGCCAGAGACGGTATAGGGAGATGTAAGCATTAAAACGACCATGGCACCCAAAGCCGTAAGAGGATCTATGAGTGATAGTGATGAATTTTCATTTACAGACATTATCTTTCCTTTAGAGATTGTTCTAAAATTTTTGTAATAGGTTCGAAGAAATAAGAAATGAGACGCCGTTTTGAAGTAATGACATCAGCTGTCACAGTCATGCCTGGGATAAATTTCAACTCTTTCTGATTAAAAGTGATGTGATCCTGATCGATTTTGATTAAGACAGCATAAGCACCATTAATTTCTTGCTCACGGCGGGCTGTTGCACCTACATTGGTAACTGTACCATAGACAACACCGTAGCGTTCAGGAGGAAAGGCAGAAAATTTTATGTAAGCACGTTGGCCTTTTTCTAAAAAACCAATATCTCGATTATCAAAAAACGCTTCGACAATCAGCCCACCTGAGCCTGGGACAATACGCATGAGAGTTTTCCCTGCTTCTACAAAGCCACCCAAGGTGTGGATACTTAAAACATCAATGCGTCCATCCACAGGTACATAAAGTGATAAGTGGTCAAGACGATATTGGCAGCTGTCAAGTTTGGCTTTTAATCCTTGAAGAGTGAGTTCTGTTTCACGAGAAAGTTGCCGATAGAGGGCGATTTCATCGGAAATAAGGCTTTGTCTTTGTTGGCGGAGAGCTTCTATTTCAGCCGTGTTTTCTTCTAAGCGTTTTTGATTGGCTAAAATTTCATGTTCTACATTTTTAAAGTCATGTAAACGTTCTAGATAAAGGGAGTTGCTGATGACTTTTGTTTCCATTAGGCTTTTAGCAGCTTTAAGCTTTTCTTGGCTTAATTGTTGATCGTCTTTTAATTTATCCAATTGCGCGTATTGAACAGCACCGCTTCGTGTAACACGATCAGCTTGGGCTTTCAGTGCTTTTACTTTATCTTGTAATGATTGAAGGGTCGCGTGAATGAGTTTTTCTCCCTCCATTTTCGCTGTTGTACTGCTTGAGGAAGGAAATTGCAAATAAGCGAGCCCTTTGGTTACAAAATCTTTCTCCAAAGGATCTCGCTCACTTAAGGCAGCTAAAATAGCTGCGGCAATTTGGGCTTGAAGAGTTTGCTGGGCAATATCGGCTTGAACGCGTGCGCGTTCATTGAGGGCTTCACGGGGATCCAATTGAATAAGGAGATTGCCTTGATGAACAAATTACCCCTCTTTTACGAGAATTTTCTCAATACGACCTGTATTTTGCGCTTGGACGAGTTGAACATAGGAAGTGGGAATAACCGCTCCTTGTCCCCGTGCAACAATCTCTGTTTTTGTGACAAAACTACCAATCACAATAAAAAGGAATAAGGCGACCAAAACAGTAATCACCATATGAAGGGTTGGCGATAAAGGACGCAAGTGTGGTACCTTATCTGCCATTTTTTGCTTCCAGATCAGTAAAATTTAATATAGTTGCATGCTGAGGAAAAAGATCACGTTTGTGGGTAATGACAAGAACAATACGCTCTTGCGAAAGTTTATATAAATGTTCAACAACTTGTGCACTGACTGTATCATCTAATGCAGAAGTGGGTTCATCCAAGATAAGAATCTGCGGTTCTATCAGAAAAAAACAAGCCAATGCTAAGCGTTGGCGTTGACCACCTGATAAAAAGCCCCCTTGCTCACCCACTTGGGTATGGAGCCCTTGAGGCAATTGGGCAAT
The DNA here is from genome assembly GCF_039543065.1 of Bartonella pachyuromydis. Taxonomy (NCBI): domain Bacteria; kingdom Pseudomonadati; phylum Pseudomonadota; class Alphaproteobacteria; order Hyphomicrobiales; family Bartonellaceae; genus Bartonella; species Bartonella pachyuromydis. The sequence goes on from NZ_BAABJA010000012.1 coordinate 21,367, forward strand.
GAGATCATAACAAGCGCTAGCATGAATTGCAGCATTGATTTTATCTTCAGTAGCATCCGGTTTGGCAAGAAGCATATTTTCAAGAATGGTTCCAGAAAAAAGGCAAGGGCTTTGAGGAAAATATGCGATTGTTTTACGAACGCTACGGATATCAAAATTCTGTATAGATTGATCGTTAATCAATATTTGTCCACTTGCTGGGGGATAAAGGGCGCAAAGGAGTTTGGCTAAAGTTGATTTTCCACAGCCTGAAGGACCAAGCAACATGATAGGCTTGCCAGGTTGCAAACAGATATCAAGATGGTTGACAATAGGTTTTTCTCCGTAAGAAAAGAAGATATCTTTTGCTTCAAGATAAGGGGACGCAGTGAGTTGAAGAGGTGGTTTTTCTGTTTCCCATTCTGAAGGTGCGTTAAGAATATCACCTAAACGAAGACGAGAGATTTCTAAATGTTGCCATTCTTCCCATAAGGATGCAAGGCTTAAGATAGGACCAGAAACATTGCCAGCAAGAAGATGAAAGGCAATAAGTTGTCCTAGTGTGATTTGATTTTGCAGCACTGCTTGGGCGCCAAAAAAGATGATAAAAATGGTGAAAAGATCACCAAAAATATGGCTTAAAGCCCCATTCAAGAGATGAAATTTACTCGTTGTAAGGCTTTGATCGAGACTGCGGGCTAAAGTTTCTTGCATCCGTATCGTATGAGCAGGTTCTTTTACGTGTGCTTTAATGGCTTCAAGATTGCTAAAACTTTCAATAAGGCGTGTTTTATGGGCGGCTTGCAGAGTGAATGCGCGGCGTAATTGGTGGCGTAAAAAGGGACCAACAGATGCTAAAGAGCTCATTTGTAAGGGCAAAATGATAAGGACAATAAAGGTAAGTTTGGGACTAATGGAAAAGAGTGCTGCAAGGTAAATAATGGAAAACAGAACATTCAACACGGTTGTGGCGATGGTTCCTGTTAAAAAAAACACGAATTGTATCAACCTCTCCAATACGCGAAAACAGTTCTCCCACTTGCCAATGACGTAACACAGACAAGGAGAGACTTAACAGATGGGTGTAAATACGCCGTCCAAATTCTAGCGTAAGCCGATTGGCTAAATAAGTGCCTAGGTAACCAGATAGAGTGCTAAGAGCTGTGCTAAACAGCATGATAGCAACCATCAAGACAACGATAGCATAGAGACTTTCAGCACGCTGAAAAGGGAGAATACGGTCAATAATTGCCTGAAAGATAAAGGGGTTCACTAAACCCAGCAAACGCAAAACAACAGCAACGCAACTGAGTTCGAGAACATAATAAATATATTTCTTTGTTGTTCTTGTAAACCAAGAGAAGACTACTAGTTTTTCTTGTGAAGGGTTCATTTGATTTTATGTTTGTTTAAGAGAAAGAGCGATGTATGTCGCATATTTTACAGTATTGTAAATATTATTATTGCTCAATTAAAATATACATTTTGTGATAATATAATATCAAACATAATGTATCTATTATTTATACATTATTTTTATTTTATTTTAACTTAAAATTATATTTTACAATGCTCTAAACCGCATGATAACCATTTTATCTGTATCACTCTGATACGTTTAATAAACAATAAACAAGGAGGAGGAATTATATGTTTGGTTCATTTGGGGCTAGCATATCTAATGGTTGGTCTAGCTTATCTATAGTATATCTAATAGTTGGTCTAATTTTACATCAATAAATCTCTCAAGCAGTGGAACACAGTATGGGTGTACAATTGGGGATTATCTCTCGACAGCACATTCATATGGATTAACCGGATCTACTATAGGATATGCTGGTGGAACATTTATAGGAGGGCTAGCAGGAGCTGCAGGAACAGGTGGATTAGGTTTTTGGGGCGGGGTCGGACTCGGACAAACGATTGGTAGTAGTGTTGGTTACGGTGTAGGAGGAATTGCAGGGTTAGATGCTCAGTATAATGTGTGCTATTATTAGTTTATAAATATAGCTTTTATTTTATAATAATCTTATAGACGCATTTTTATTAATGTGTCTATAAGTGTTGATAAAATTAATTCTTAGATAATAATTATATATTCTAATTTGGAAATTTTTTATGTTATGGATGTTTTTCATATTATTAGCGAATTAATTAAATTAGTTTTATCAATATCTATTTTATTTTTCTTTATAGCTTTATTTGAATTGTATTATAAATCTAAGTAGTGTTTTAAAAAAGATATTAGTAAAAAATCATTTATAAGAATAATTTCATTTTTTGTATTTTTCTTCTTATTATTTTCTTTAGTTAATTTTTATATAACTTCATATATTTAATTTGGAGTTTGTTATGATTGATCTTATCTTTAATATTAAAAATACATTACTTGCAACAAATGTATTTGTAGTTTTAAGTATGTTTTATTCTAAATTAAAATTTCCTACTTGGAGACAGTCTATAAAATTAGGGTCAATTATAATTATTATATATTTTATAATATATTTTGGACTTTATTATTTAATGAAATAATTTGTAGTGGTTATTATTTATGTGGAAAGATTTTAGTAGTTTTATTGTAAATATGTTATTATTCAATAATAAGTGTAATTACAGCTATATTTTATTTAAATTTGTTTTTTAAGTCTAAAGATTATAGTAAAAAAGAAAATAAAGTAATGTTATTAAATTTATTTTTTATACTTATATCTTAAACTTCTTTTGTATATTTATTTTTATTATGCTTTATAGATATAATTTACTTGATAATGTATTAAATTATATAAAATAGTCTGTTTTAATTATAATCTATATTATTGTATTATAAAAAAGTAATTTTCTATTATTAAAAAACTTAGTTAGGCATATTTCTCAATTTTGGCTAACAAGAAAAAGAGCAAAATAAAGCTTCATATCCTCTCTTTCAATAAATAAAAACAATGCTTTCATCTGATGTTGCATAATAAGCCTAGAGCTATACAGATGTTATTGTTTATCAACGATAAAACTCATGGGATTGATGTATAGAAATTACGAAAGATTAAAAAAGTTTTCTCTGTTCTTCATATTTTCTCACTAATTCATTTTGAAGAATAATAAAAAATAGGAAATAAGTGGGAAGGAAATATTAAGAATTTATAATGAGATATTTCCAATATTGCTAGCGCTTTTGCATTTAATTTTGCACTAATTGCATGTGTGATTTCTTCCCCAAATTCGTTTAAAATTCATCGGTAATCTTTGTTCTGAATGTATTATTGAAGAACTTTGTTAATGTATCATACAAATGTTTGAGACAACAAAATATTATAACAGTAAGCACCTTAATTTAACAGGTTAAACGCTGATTGTTTACACCCAAACAATCAATGCATATCAAAGTAAGTTATATTCTTCCTCTTTTAAATGCCCATTTGAGCTAAGTTGGTGATTGATATTTTTCTACGATGAAAAAGCTTCTGCGTTACCAAGATATCCATAAATTTTGTAGATCCGTTCAAAAATACACGATAATCTTACAGTTATTATGATTTTATGCTTATAAAATGAAAAAACGAAGTGATAAGCATGGCAAATATTTGCGAAAAAATGCTTTAATAAAAATGATGGAGTCTCTTTGTAGTTTACAATTTTTTTTATCATTTTATCTTAACTGAGAGGGAGTATATATTCATTTCTCTTGATCTATTTATCTCAAAGGGTGGAGTTATAGTAATGTCAAAAAAAGTCATGATCGTGGAAGATAACGAACTGAATATGAAGTTATTCCGTGATCTTGTAGAAGCGAGTGGCTATGAAACTGTTGAAACTCGCAATGGTCTTGTGGCATTAGATTTGGCTCGTTCATCCATGCCCTCTCTTATCCTTGTAGATATACAATTGCCTGAAGTATCAGGAATAGATGTGATTAAGCAATTAAAAGAGGATGAGGAGCTTCGATCTGTCCCCGTTGTTGCTGTAACAGCTTTTGCTATGAAAGGGGATGAAGAACGAATTCGCGCCAGTGGATGTGAAGAATATATGTCAAAGCCCATTTCTGTTCCGCATTTTATCTCAATGGTAAAGAATTTTTTAGACTGAAACTTTGCTTGATAATAGTAGAAAAAAGAGACTGAAAAGTGCATGAGATCACTGACGGTAGATAGGCAAATATTTCTGTAAAAAGAGCATGTATATGAATAAGTTATTTATGCTTGAGTTAGTAAAGCACAAATTTTAAAAATAAAAATCGAAGTTCTAAAGCTTTTATGGACGATTTCTTTTTAGTTCTTAAGCTAAAAAATAAGGTATTTTGCGCCCTTATTTTTTTCTAACAAATATAAATTTTCCGCTATATTTGCCTCAAAAGTAGCATTGATGAACGAGCCAAATCTTGTGTCATAAGAATTTTGCTTTAGCAAATAAAAAAAGCCCCGTTGAAAACGGGGCTCTAAGCATTGTATAAAAATTAAAATTAGCGTTTTGAGAATTGGAAAGAACGACGTGCTTTTGCTTTACCGTATTTTTTACGTTCCACAACACGGCTGTCACGAGTAAGAAAGCCACCTTTTTTCAAGATTGTACGAAGTTCTGGTTCGTAATAGGTTAAAGCTTTGGAAATACCATGGCGCACTGCACCAGCTTGTCCAGAAAGACCACCACCTGCAACGGTTGCAACAATATCAAATTGGCTATCCCTGTTTGTTGCAACAATTGGTTGGCGAAGAATCATTCTCAAAACAGGACGTGCGAAATATTGGTCAAATTCCTTATTGTTAATGGTAATTTTTCCAGAGCCTGGTTTGATCCACACGCGGGCAACAGCATCTTTACGTTTTCCTGTTGCATAGGCACGTCCCTGTGAATCAAGCTTTTGCACATGGATGGGAGCGACATTTTCATGAGCTTCTACAGTATTTGTGACGACACTAAGCTCAGCAAGAGAATTAATTTCAGCCATAATCAAGCAATCCTTTTGTTTTTGCGGTTTAAAGCACCAACGTCAAGAGCTTCGGGCTGTTGTGCCTCATGCGGGTGTTGGCTCCCAGCATAAACACGGAGATTCTTCAATTGACGACGGCCAAGAGGTCCGCGAGGAATCATGCGCTCCACAGCTTTTTCAACAACGCGTTCAGGAAAACGACCTTCAAGAATCTGACGCGCTGTACGCTCCTTAATTCCACCGATATAGCCAGTATGCCAATAATATTTTTTATCGGTATATTTTTTACCGGTGAGAGATATTTTATCTGCATTGATCACAATAACATTGTCACCGTCATCAACATGTGGAGTAAATGTAGCTTTATGTTTACCACGCAAGCGGTTAGCAACAAATGTGGCAAGACGGCCTAAAACGAGGTTTTCTGCGTCAATAATAACCCATTTTTTCACCACTTCAGTTGGCTTTTGTGAAAAAGTTGCCATAGAAGTATCCTTTATTAAAACCCTTATCACGAAGGGTATTTTCGTTGTTTTGCGTTGAAAGTTGTACCATAGCGAAATATTTAACGCGTATTGTTTATTCTGATATAATGTCTTTTGATTTACGTCAAGAGAAATAAAAACTTTATAAAACAGTACGTTATCATTGAGGTGTTATAGTACCTCATGCAAAGAGATGCCTATGTATATTTTATTGAGAATAAATATGGCAAAAAACTGTTTTATTTTGAAGGCATGATTGTATTTTATTCGCCTTCATTATAACATAAGCAACAATGCAGCGGTCCCGTTATTTTCTCAATGTTGAATCTTCTGCTTGTGGTCAAGCTTGGTTAGATGCTCTTGATATTCAAGGGATAAATAACGCACGCGCTATTTCTCAAAAATTTGGTTTTCCAGATCAATTAGCCCGTGTTCTCTCGGCAAGAGAAGTGGATGAATCAGAAGCTGTTGCTTTTATCAATCCAACATTGCGCACACTTATGCCTGATCCAGAAAGTTTTATCGATATGCAATGTGCAGCAGAGCGCATCGTGAAAGCTATTTTAAATCAAGAAAAGGTTGCAGTTTTTGGTGATTATGATGTGGATGGTGCTTGTTCATCGGCCCTTATGGCGCGCTTTTTGCGTTATTTTGGTATTGAGGTAAGAATTTATATTCCAGATCGTATTGTTGAAGGCTATGGCCCCAATGAACAAGCAATGAGGATGTTGGTACAACAAGGTGCTGCTTTGATTATCACGGTTGATTGTGGAGCAAACAGCCCAGATGCAGTCAAAGCAGCCAGACTTGCAGGTGCTGATGTTGTCGTTTTAGATCATCATCAAATGTCAGAGATTCATCAAGAAGCTTTCGCACTTGTTAATCCTAATCGTCCTGATGATCTTTCTGGACAAGGACATTTATGCGCTGCTGGTGTTGTTTTTGTTACCTTAGCGTGGGTCCATCATTTATTGCGAAAGAAAAAATTTTTAGGAAAACTTCCTGATCTTCTCAGTATGCTTGATCTTGTTGCTTTGGCAACCATATGTGATGTGGTTCCCTTACAAGGTGTTAACCGTGCTTTTGTGGTAAAAGGTCTCCAAGTTGCGCGTTCTATGCATAATCATGGGATAGGGGCTCTAATAAAAGTTGCACGTATAGGTGAGCCACTGAATAGTTTTCATTTGGGTTTTTTGTTAGGTCCTAGGATTAATGCGGGAGGGCGTATTGGTGACCAAGCTTTGGGAGCACGTTTGCTTAGTTGTGAAGATAAAGATGAAGCAAACAAAATAGCAGAACAATTGGATCTGCTTAATCAAGAGCGCCAAGAAATGGAAAGTATTCAATTAGCGCAAGCAGAATCTTATATTGCTTCTCTTTATCAAGATGGTAAAACACCTCTGTCCCTCGTACTTTCTCACCAAGAATGGCATCCAGGAATTATTGGTATTCTTGCATCCCGCTTAAAAGAGCGTTTTTTTTGTCCTGTTTTTGCCATTGCTTTGAAAGAAGATGGAAGTGGGGTAGGATCGGGGCGTTCAATCAGTGGCATAGATTTAGGATCCCTTGTGCGTGAAGCTGTTACACTCAATTTATTAGAAAAAGGGGGGGGACATAGTATGGCAGCGGGGATTACAATCCAATCGACAAAAGTTAAAGCTTTTCAAGCATGGTTGGAAGAAAAAGTTTCTTTAATGGTTTCACAGTTGCATGCTAAAAAGTCTCTCAGTATAGATGGTTGTCTTTCTGCTGCTGGTGCCAATAAAACGCTTTTTGATATGATTGAAAAAGCCGGTCCTTTTGGTTCAGGAAATACAACACCTGTTTTTGTTCTTCCTTCTCACCGATTAATGAACTTGTCTGAAGTGGGGAAGGGACATCTTCGTCTTATTATGGCTAATATGGAAGGAAAAAGCTTGCAAGGAATAGCTTTCCGTGCTGTGGGAACATCACTTGGTGATTTTCTACTGAGAAATGTTGGTGAAATGATCCATTTGGCAGGTAATCTTAGTTTGAATTATTGGAATGGAACAATCACCCCACAACTACGTGTAATTGATGCTGCGGCAGTGGTTTGAAGAGGAATTTTTTTGAAAATTAAATATCGAGATTAGAAGCAAAAGTAGAGTTTTCTTGTATGAAGCGAAATCTTGCTTCTGGTTTTGTTCCCATGAGATTTTCTACAATATTTTTCGTTTTTTGCATTTCCATTGCGTCAATAGAAACGCGTAGCAATGTACGTTTCTCAGGATGCATCGTTGTTTCTTTAAGCTGGTCAGCGCGCATTTCTCCAAGTCCTTTAAAACGCCCAATTTCAATTTTAGTTTTTCCAGCGAATTCAGTTTTTAACAATTCATCCTTGTGGATATCGTTACGTGCATAAGCAATTTTTCCTCCTTGTGAGATTCTGTAAAGGGGAGGGACCGCCAGATATAAATGTCCCTGACGAATAAGATCGGGCATTTCTTGAAAGAAAAAAGTGATAAGGAGTGAGGCGATATGAGCGCCATCAACATCTGCATCCGTCATAATGATAATACGTTCATATCTGAGATCTTTTTCACGATATTTAGAGCCTGTTCCACATCCAAGCGCGAGTATAAGATCACTTATTGTTTGGCTTGCATTCATTTTTTCGTGTGCAGCACTGGCTACATTGAGGATTTTTCCACGAAGAGGTAAAATTGCTTGATTTGCTCTGTTTCGAGCTTGTTTAGCCGAACCACCAGCAGAATCACCTTCAACAATGAATAATTCAGCTCCAGCAGCACAGTTTTGGCTACAATCTGCGAGTTTCCCAGGTAGGCGTAATTTACGCACAGCCGTTTTTCGGTTTATTTCTCTGTCTTGGCGGCGTTTAACGCGTTCTTCAGCACGTTCAATAACCCAATCAAGAAGTTTTGTTGATTCTTGTGGAGAATTGGTCAACCAATGATCAAAAGGGTCGCGTATTGCATTTTCAACAATACGCTGTGCTTCAATTGTTGCTAGTCGATCTTTGGTTTGTCCAACAAATTCAGGATTTTTTATAAAAACTGAAAGTATTGCAGCTGTTGAAATCATCACATCATCGGATGTAATAAGAGCAGCGCGCTTGTTTCCTATTAATTCAGCGTAAGACCTCAAACCGCGCAAAAGAGCTTGACGCAGTCCCATTTCATGTGTTCCACCTTCTCCAGTGGGAATAGTATTGCAGTAAGATTGTACATGAGCATCGCCACCATGCCAAGCAATAGCCCATTCAACAGAGCCATGACCATTAGAGTGATTTGTTTTTCCAGAAAAAATTTCCGACGTTACGCGATATTCATCTTTGAGTGATGAGAGCAAATAATCTTTAAGTCCATCAGGAAAGTGGAAAATAGCTTTTTCGAGAATATTTTTTGTGTCTTTAAGGATGGCAGGATCACAATTCCAGCGAATTTTCACACCACCAAAAAGATAGGCTTTTGAACGTGCCATTTTATAAATTTTTTCTGGATCAAAAGCGGCTTTTTCACCAAAAATTTTAGGATCAGGATGGAAACGAACACGTGTACCACGACGATTATAAACATCACCCAAATCTTCCAATCCAGATTGAGGAATACCTCGTGAAAAGCGTTGTCGATAAAGTTTTCGTTCTCGTGCGACTTCGACTTCCATATCGTCAGAAAGAGCATTGACAACAGAAATTCCTACTCCGTGGAGCCCTCCAGCAGTTTGATAAGCTTTTCCGTCAAATTTTCCACCTGAATGGAGTTGTGTCATGATGACTTCAAGAGTAGATTTATCAGGCATTTGAGGATGATTTTCAACAGGAATGCCACGTCCATTATCCGTAACCGTTAAATAACCATTTCTATCTAATGATACGTCAATGAAATCTGCATAACCAGCAACGGCTTCATCCATTGCATTGTCAATAATTTCAGCAAACAAATGATGAAGTGCTTTACTATCTGTTCCACCAATATACATTCCAGGGCGTAAACGTACAGGTTCTAACCCTTCAAGCACGCGAATAGAGAGAGCATTATAGCTCTCTTCTTGTGTATTTTTTTTCGAAGTGATTGCTTCTGAGCTCACGAGAGATTGCGGATTTTTTACTTTTGTATTTATCCGAGACTGCGCATTATTTAAAATACTAAAAAGATCTTTACCGTTATCGCTCATAGCGTTTGATTATCCACCTCAAAAATATAATCTTCATGAAAATAAACTTTATGCCTGTTTTTCATTTAAAAATCAATGCCATTAGGAAACATCAATTGTTGGACCGAAAATTTGTTCGAAGGTTTGTTTAAGAACAATATCAATATCATGCATGGTTACAGGAAAACCGAGATCAAAAAAGCTGGTTACACCATAATTAGTAATTCCACAGGGAACAATCCCTGAATAGTGCGCTAGATGAGGATTAACATTAATAGCAACGCCATGAAAACTCACCCATTTACGCACGCGAATGCCAATAGCTGCAATTTTATCTTCAGAAGAGAGGCTGTTTTGTGTTGATGGAAAGTTGTGTCGTTTAATCCAGACACCTACACGATCTTCTCGGCGTTCACCTTTAATATTAAATTTTGCAAGCATTTGTATAATCCATTCTTCGAGTGCACTAATAAAAGCACGTATATCTTGCCTTCGGCGTTTAAGATCCAGCATAATATAAGCAACACGTTGTCCTGGACCATGATATGTAAATTCACCGCCACGTCCTGCTTCATAAACAGGAAATAAATGAGGTGCTAAAAGATCTTTTTTATTCGCACTTGTACCAGCTGTATAAAGGGATGGATGTTCAAGGAGCCAAACTTGTTCTTGGGCGTTTTTTGCAAGAATGTTTTCTACACGCTCTTGCATATAACGCAGTGCTTCGGGATATTCGACTAAATTATTAGTTATTTTCCATTCAACTGGAGGACTTCCAAGAACTGCTTTAAACTGATGTGATAAGTGGTCACGATCAATATGTTTTAATTCAAATGTCATGAGTAATATTTTATGTTGGTGTTTAAAGGAGCGTTATAATCAATAAAAAATTATAGAGTAAGAAGTAAAATAGTTTATTAAAAGTAAGATAATACGGTCATAAATTTTATCTTAAGAATCGGTTACGTGTAAAAATCTATTTTTATTTTACCATCTTCCGGTTGCTCCACCGCCTCCCGATGATCCACCACCTCCAGAGAAGTCACCGCCCCCAAATGATCTACCACCTCTTGAATCTTTGTTAAAAATACCACCAGAACGCCTACCGCTAGCATTTAAATTTAAAAACCAAGGTGTGAAAATAATACCTATCCAGAGATATTTCTGTGGGCCTACTTTTTTTCCAAAAATCATTGCGAAAACGGGCAAAACAAATATGATAAAAAATATTAAAAATATAATTGCACTGGCTATCATTTCTTCTTTTTCAGCTCGTTTACGTTGTGCTTCAATAATTTTAGCCTTTTCTCTAATTCGAACAGAAAAATCAGAATCACTTTCTGTAATGACATTGATAATTGCATGAACTGCTTCGATAATTCCTTTTTGATAGTTTCCCTCACGGAAATTGGGAAGAACGAAGGTATTAATAATAACTGTGGAAAGAGCATCGGTTAGCACCCCTTCTAAACCATATCCTACTTCAATACGCATTTCACGTTCATTGGGTGCAATGACAAGTAATACACCGTTATTGATTTGTTTTTGTCCTATAGCCCATCTTCGGAACAGAGAATTACTATACGTCTCTATGTCGCTTCCTAACAGAGTAGGAAGAGTTACAATCACAATTTGATCTCCGGATTTCTCTTCAAATTCAACCAGTTTTTCTATTAGATTATGCTTTGTTGCATTATCCAGCAAATGAGCCACATCGTTAACATAGCCCGTTAAGGGGGGAAATTTGCTCTGGGCGTAAGCGATATTCCCTAATGCAATGATCAGATAGAGAATATTTAAAAAAGACCATAAATGTGGAAAAACAAAATGTTGTATAGAATGTCGAAACAGTTTCATTAATTAAAATTGACCTTTGGGAGTTCCTGGTTATTGATGTCAATCGTAAATGTTGGCATAGGTTTAGCATTACGAAACCATAATTTTGCCCAAATTACTGTTGGCATTGTTTTCAGTGCTGTATTATAAATACGCACTGTTTCAATATAATCACGGCGTGCAACAGAGATACGGTTTTCAGTTCCTTCTAATTGTGACTGAATAGCGAGGAAATTTTGATTTGCTTTTAGATCAGGATAGTTTTCAACAACAGCCATAAAGCGTGAGAGTGCGCTTGATAAATTTTCTTGGTTGTTGAGATATTGCTTCATTATTTCTGGGTTATTCAACATATCTGCATTAATGTTGACTTGCGTTGCTTTAGCGCGTGCTTCAATCACATTGGTAAAAACAGCTTGTTCATGGGCAGCATAGGCTTTGACAGTTTCCACGAGATTGGGAATAAGATCAGCACGACGTTGATATTGGTTCAGTACTTCACTCCATGCAGCATGCGCTTTTTCTTCATTTGTTGGTATCGTATTAAATCCGCAGCCACTTAAAAATGGCACTAAAAGTGTCAACAAAATAACGATTAAAAATTGTCTTAACATTTTAGTTATAGGATGTATGAGTGGAATTGAAACAGTTTGTACATTTGACATAAAGGTATCTCCGCAGCTATTTCATGTACTATATAGGATATATCTTTTTAATAAAAAGTATTTTTAATTCTATAAAAGAAATTTTATAAATAAACGAAGATTATTATACGATTTTATTGTAATTAAGTAAATTGATTGATATTAAAATAACAATGGTATATAAATATCCTCTTATAAAATGCTAAATTATATTATGTAATATTATTACCAATAATTATTTACAGCGAATTAATTTATTTCCAAATTTTATTTTGGAAATTTCTTATTTTTTAGAGAAAACAACGGAAGTGATAATTTTAGAAGTTTTAAAAAGTTGTTAGAGAGGCAAACTTGGAAAGCTTATGCTCATATTTTTAAAATACAAGTAAAAGTAATATCTCAATGAGAAAATATTATGCGCTTTTTTGATAAAACAGTATACTAATTTGAGTATCTTATGTCATATATCAGATAAAATTCTTCTCATGAATGGAGATAATAAAAAGAACCAGCTTTATGATTTCTTTATTTCAATCACTATTTCCATTATGAGAGGAGAGGGCAGAAGTTCGTTGTGTTTTTTGGTGAAAATCAGATTTGATTGCGCGTTTAAATTCGAATAGCTATTCAAAATATGCTCTTATAAGTATGTTCAAACTAAGATAGCAAAAGCATTTTAAGTACTACGCGACTGATGAGCTATTGTGATAATGAAATGAGGCTCCTTCTTTGATTATGTACGATAACGATGGCAGTGATATATCCAATTCCTAAAACGCATATACGCAGATCTACCTTACGCGCTTAAAACTTTAATATGCACAAATGGCAAATTGAAGTGCGTCACTATGCAACTACCGTGAAAAATGCACTGTGTAAAAAATAAGATGCTGATACAGGATATTCATGTATAATCTGTAAAAATTCAAATGACCGTCACAGGATAATTACTGCCTGACTTTTTTCAACTGGAATATTGCAAACAGCAAAGAAATTTTTATAGATTGACTGTAACTTAAGCTGTAATTGCTTCCTATTCGGCAAAATTAGCAAAATGCATTTGCCATGCCTATCTATTAAGGTAATCCCTAGGTATGAGCAGTCACTGTAAGCCTGCTATGATTTTTCAGTATTTACAATCTGCAATTTATGTAGCCTATTTGGTAATAGTGTGGTCAATAAGATAGCTAAAACTCTCACTAAAGAGAGCATTCTTAATTTTTATTTATTAAAATTTAAAGAGTACGCTCGATGAATTCATTTAGCTATATGCATAAAAAAATAAGGCAGCATTTTTGATTGTATCAGTTCTAGCGAAGATCTCAATATAAATAGCGATAAACAAAAAACGATGAAAATTTTTGCCGAAAGTCGTACAATTTATTATCAAAAGATGGAAATATCTAAAGAAAACAAAAAAGAAAACAAAGATACAATTGTTCCTGTCGCTATATTAATATATCCTTTTACGCGTTGCTTTTTTAAAATGATACGAGCAAATGATATAAAAATGGTCATTAAAGCAAACCATGCAAATATATTAAAGGAATGTATGGTTACAAGTTCAAATCCTGTTTTAATGCTACCACCAGAAGATAGGAATTTTGGAAAAGCTGCGATATAGAATATCGATACCTTTGGGTTTAGTATTTGCGTAATAAAACCATCTACCTAGCTGGTTAAAATTTTTACTTCATCCTTAGTATTGCTTTCATTTTGTGATATTATTTCTCTTGAATTTAAGTTGTTTATTCTGGATTTAAGCGATTTAACTCCCATATATAATAAATAGCGCCACCCATAAGTTTTACTAAAAAAAAGCGTTTTATTGTTGAGAATAATTGCTGACATACCTAGTATGGAAAATGCTCCATGCGCATATGTTGCTGTGCATAATCCTGCAACGTTAGCGAGAGCATTCTTTTTTCCCCAATCTCGTTGTGTTATCGATGATAAGAGCCATATTGGTCCTAGGGAGTATGACTAAAAATAAGGAGCCTATAAAAAAGGTAACTATTAGATGATTCAGTTGACCCCATATCTTAAGCATGACCGGTGACATAAGCCGCCCATTTATCCATATAGACACGGCGCTGTTCTAAATAATCAGTCCGACGATAGGCACGCTCTACTTGCCCCCCGACCGTATGAGCTAGAATGGTTTCAGCGACTTCATAGGGTGCATCGGTTGTTTCAGCAAGCCAATCGCGTAAACTAGAACGAAATCCATGCGGGCAGGCATCAATTTTATTTTTTCTCATATATTTTGCCATAGAACTCTCATTAATCTTTACGAATATGATGATGGTGCAAGAGAATACGAGGAATTCGATGGTGGTCAATACCATGAGATGCCTGCGAATGTTGATTACAGTACCAAAGAGCAAGTGAAGGCATGGATTTATGGTGATAATTTACCAAAAAGCGTATTGAGTTATGATGCGTTAATAGACGAGTTAAATGAGAAAATTAAACAGCGCACAAAGGATGATCAGTTGATTTGTGAGATAACGAATGATTTTGAGAGAAGCTACCCATTATCGAGTGAAGAGATAGACAGAGAGCTAGAAAAAGCGCTTGATATTCAATTCGGTAAGTACAAAAAAAGAAAAAATTAGATTAGGAATGGCCTATGGGTACTATAACTGTATCTAAAAAATATGAAATTACAGATAGAACAAAACAAGTTTACGATGCTGAAACTCGTAAACCTAAACACTTTTATCGCATTCGTGCATTAAGGGATTTCGATGATGTCAAGGCAGGAGACATCGGCGGTTTTGTAGAAAATGAAAGCAATCTCTCTCATGATGGCAATTGCTGGATCTACGATAATGCCATTGTGGTATATGATGCTATTGTTAGTGAAAATGCAAAGGTACGTAATGAAGCTGCTGTTGCTCAAAATGCTAAAGTTTATGGTAATGCTGTAGTGAGTGATAAAGCCAAGGTTTATGGTTGTGATACCCATGTTTATGGCAATTCCAAGATTTTTGATAATGCTAGTGTTTGTGGTACCATGTGGGTTCGTGGCAAGGGATGGGTTTGTGGCAAATGCGTGGTTAGTGATAATGCTAAGGTTTATGGGAACGCAAAAATTTGTGGTCAAGTTTGTGACAATGCCGTGGTTTATGGCAAAGCCTTTATTTCTGTAGAGGCAAAAATTTATGATGATGCCAAAGTTTGGCATAGTGCTTATGTAAAGGGCTTTGTTTATGGCAATGCAAAAGTATCAGGATCTTCTTGTGTATACGAAGAGTCTCATATTTTTGATAATGCTAGGGTTTATGGCAACGCCCGTGTTTATGAGAATGCTCGTATTTATGAAAAAGTAGAAATTTATGATGATGCGTGCGTTTCTAACAGGTCTATTATTGCAGAGGGTGTAAAAATTTATGGGAATGCCGTTATTAATGGCAAGCAAAAGATTTGTGATGATACTGATGGTAGTGAACAAACTTTAGATAAAACAGCATAAATAAGAGGCGGGAGCTGCTTTTGTTTTGCTATAAAAAATATGAAAAATGCAAGCGATTAAGCAAATTTAAGTACTATTAATAGCGTATACTCAGTAGCTTATAATAACTTTTTAACAAGATTAATACCATTAATACTGATAATACATTAAATATATGTTATTATCTTATTGAAATAATTGAAAAAATAATGAACTTATTATAAGATTTTATGTGTATAAAATGCAAATCAAATGGAACTCACAAACATGTTGAATAAAGTGATTTTAATTGGCTATCTTGGAGCTGATCCCGAAAGCAAAACTATGAATTCTGGTGCCGAAATAGTCAATTTTCGGTTGGCCACTTCTGAAAGCTATACAGATAAAAATACCCATCAAAAAGTAGGGAAAACAGAATGGCATTCCATTGTGATTTTCAATCCACATTTGGCAAAAACTGCGCTTCAATATTTACACAAAGGCTCAAAAGTTTACGTAGAAGGCAAATTACAAACCCGTAAATGGCAAGATAAAAACAGTATTGACCGCTTCACAACAGAGATTGTTTTGCCACAATATAAAGGCGAATTGCACCTACTTGATGCCAAGAAAGAGCAATCCACTCCTTCATCTGTCACTTCTCAAAGTTATGCTATCGCTTCAGGTGCTGATGATTACGGCATATCTGCTCATGACAGCATGCCATTTTGATTTAAATAGCAAAAAGAAAAATGTGAGTTTCTATAGATGAGGGGATGTATGAGAAAGCAAGATGCTGACATTTTACAAGTAAAAGTACGTCAAGATCCTGTTAATCAATTGGCAATTGAAATGCGTGCAAAGCGCTTCTGTTTGACCATAGAAGAGGCTAAAAATCCGCTTTCTGGGACTTATATTGGGCGGTTATGTTTACAAGGGGTGCTTACTCAAGATCAGTATGATGCTGCACAAAAATATCTTGAAGTAAAAAATGACTATTCGTGTGCAAAAGGTTTACCAAGCGCTGTTTATAATGAAATGCCCTCCTCTTGTGATGAGGCAGCAAGAGAAAAGTGGGTTGAACGTGCAACAGAGCAGTTTTCTAATATGCAAGAGGTGATAAAAGAAACACAACATCTCTATAGACAGTATAATCTTTATGCAGCAATGCAATATATTGTTGTTGAAGACCACACATTAGCACATCTTGTGAATTCATTGCGAATTTCTCTGAATGCTCTCCAGAAATATTTTGATCAAAAAAAGAAATGGTAAATGTTTTACGAGTATTTTTATAAAAGCATCAAAAGCTCTTGAAATAGTTTTTAAGATGTTATATTTTTATATAATATATTAGAGAGGGTGTTTTATGCATACAACAAAATTACGTAAAGTTGGAGGGTCGGTGATGCTTTCCATACCACCTGCCTTGCTTGATGTTCTCCATCTTACTGAAAACACACAAGTAGGTTTGGCTGTTGATAATGGACAATTGATTGTAAAGCCACAAACATTTCCAAGTTACACTCTTGATGAATTATTAGCCCAATGTAATCCTTCAGATGATTTTGCGGATGAGGATATAGAGTGGTTTGATGCCAAACCTGTTGGTAGAGAGCTCTTGTGATGAAGCGGGGCGAAATTTGGCTTGTATCTCTTGATCCAACTTCGGGTTATGAACAAAAAGGGACGCGTCCTGTACTGATTGTATCACCAGAAGCGTTTAATCGTGTAACGAAAACACCCATTGTCTTACCTATTACAAGCGGAGGAAATTTTGCTAGAACAGCAGGTTTTGCTGTCTCATTAATGGGAGTAGGATTGCATACAACAGGCGTGATACGTTGTGACCAGCCACGTGCTCTTGATATTGGAGCGCGTCAGGGTAAGAAAATGGAAACAGTTCCCTCCATGGTTATGAACGAAGTCCTTGCTAAACTAGCAACATTTCTCACGTAGTTTTTTTGCGGCATGGCGTGAAACGTTTTTCTGTACAATACGTTGTTTTTGTATTACAGTGAATACAAATATGAGGATTGCGTTATGACAATATCTATTCGTTTGCCAAGTGATCTTGAAACACGTTTGAATAATTTGGCTTCTAAGACAGGACGTACAAAGTCTTTTTATTTGCGTGAGATTATTGAACGTGGAATAGAGGAAGCAGAGGATTATTATTTAGCTTCACAGGTCAGAGAGCGTGTTCAAAGAGGAGAGGCTACTTTTTATAGCTCTGAAGAGGTGAGGAAAGAGCTTGGCTTGGACGATTAGATATGAAAAAAAAGCTCTCAGTTTTTTAAAAAAATGCGATAAAAAAGAAGCGCGTCGGATTGTTGATTTTTTAGATCAACATGTTGCTTTTCTTGAGGATGTGCGTGCAATAGGTAAGCCCTTAAGAGGTCAATTATCAGGTTTATGGAGGTATCGTGTAGGAGATTACAGGATATTGTGTGATCTTTATGATAAAGAGCTTGTCGTGTTAGTTTTGGCTGTTGGACATAGAAAAAATATATATAAAGGTTAAGGGAAATCTTTTATAAAATATTTTGATTTTTAATCAAAGATTAAAAGGAGTAGTACCGCGCAACTAATTAGAGCGGTTGTTAATAAAAAGAAATAAGCAGGAATTTTTAATTTAAAACGCCAAAGTAAGTTAATGATAATGGACATGATACTAATAAATATGAGGACTGCTATGACAACGATGAAATCTTCAAATGTTATGCGTCTGCGAGGCTTTTCATAATCAGAAACAGTGGAAAACGAAATGTTATATTGATTAATTCCACTATCTGATAAAATCTTGTTTGGGTGCTGTTCTACTACGTATTGCTTTTGCAAAACTTTAATTTTTTCATGTAAATTTTATCAGTATTGGACGACTTGTAATGAGTAAGAATCTGTTCACTGTTAGCATAATCAGAAAGAAAAAGCCCACTGATCACTATGACTAATAAGTAACTTATTTTTTTTTGCTGATAAATAATTCATTATTTCTTTTATGGTTGGAGTTTAAGTATTATTAAAGATTAGGGAAAAAGACTTAATAAATATTTTGATCGTTAGACAATTTTCCAAATAAATTTGATCAACGCTATAAACGCTATAAGACAAATTAATATCAATGCTATAATCGCTACGATCCCTACAATTTCATCTAAATTTTGTATTATAGCAATAAAAATTAACATTCCTAAAAATGCTATTCCTAATACAGGATAAAATACAAAGGCTGCTGCCATAGCTGTTGGAATTGGAGGGACAAGAGCTCATAAAATGCGCTGTCAATATTTTCATCTTTTAAACTTAGCTTTTCTTCTCTTGCACATGCACTTATTATCAAAAAATACGAGACAAATGCTACAAATATTGGTACAATTAATTTATCTTGTTGTTGGTTGTCTAATCCGAAGGGGTTAAAAGCAAGTATCATAAGACTAATTATAGTAAAGAACGGTAAAAACAAAATTAGTGTAAATGTCTTTTTAATTCTGCATAAATCTGCTTTTTTGAAAAAGAACACTGAATTTTCCTTTTTTACGTGTCAATCGTTCTCTTTTGTTCTTGAAGAGCGAGATCACGTCCTCTTATCGCTTTACGATACAATTTCAGATACTTAACGACAGAATAAAGAAGTGAAAGAGAGGTTGTTGTTATTGCACAAGCACCCATAACGCCGATCAGTTGGCCTAATATTGCAGCAGACATTATTTTTCTCTCCTTGATCTTAGCTTTTGATGAGCAATTGCTTCATCGAGTTGCTGAAGAGCTTTGTTGAGTTTCTTCTTTATGACGATGTACACGATAGCAGAAATTGGTAAGGAGCCGTAGAGAAGCAACAGACATATCAACCCTATTGCAGTTGCTGCATCCATTTGGCTTTTATCTGCATTCCCTGTTATGACGAGAAAAATCGATAGACAGAGGCTTATAAAGAGGATCAATCGAGATTCTACGCGTGAAACCACACCCGTTGCGATTGTTTTCTTAAGCTCTTTTTGGATATTGAGTGCAGCCTCCCATTGAGGAGACAGATCATTTTGTTTTTCACACAATGTCTTTGATGTTTGTGTTGTCATGTTGGTATCATTTCATGCTGTAAAGATTTGGCGAGTTTGATCAATCGCTTACATCTCACCCTCTTTTTTATGACAGTGAGAAAGGATTGTGGTGATGATAGAGAGTGTGAGTGTTCTATCGCAGCTGTTGTGCATCTCCCCCCTTTATATCTTAACCCTTGATTGTATAACTGATTCGCTTAAGGGAGACAATGGTATCTCATGGATGGGATCTCTGATTGATGGCACAAAACACTCCATTGAGGTGATAAAATAAAAAAATATACAATATAGCGATTTTTTCGTTGACAGCGCGTGAATAATGGTGTTTTTATAGCCACGCTGTACAAGTGGAATTGCGTCCAAAATTACAGTAGATCGTTTCTCGTTAACCCCCTTTTATAATGATATGATTGTTTGGATCCCTGCGTTTGCGGGGTTTTTTGTTATCTGGAGAAAGTATTTGATGACAGCAGAAAATACAGAGGTGACTTCGCAGCCAAAAAGAATACCACCGAAAGCGGGGACAGGTCTTGGCGCTCCTGCTGCTACTCGTGCGGCAATTGGGGCTGATGTTGTGCTGTGGGAGGTAGAGCTGGTGTTGCAGGAGCACAAATAACCAGTAAAGCTTTAGCAGCAGAAGAAAGGGCGGCACAATCTGCTTTAGCAGAGGGTGCGGAACGGGCAGCGGCAAAAGCTGCAGGTGAAGCAGCAATGAAAGCAGTAGCAAGTAAAGAGGCGGCAAAATTTAGCTTGGGGCGTGCAGCAAAAACTGGAGCCATTTATGGTGGGATAGCAGGCAGTGGTGAGGGGGAAGGGCTTGAGATACTCTAGTGTCTGCAGGATTAGGTGCGGGGCTAGGCGTTGCAACACCATTTGTTGCCAGTGGTGTATCAAAAGCAACATCTTTTGCGACAAGATCACTTAAAAAAACGCCTGAGGCTCTCAAAAAAACAGCTGAGAAATTGTTTGGTAAAACTGAACCAGTAGAAAAAGAGGCATTTCACATAAGCGATAGAGCGCTTAGGGATGTAAGCCAAACTTTAGGGGATGAAGGTGTTGATAAGCTTGAAAGGGCATTAAAACAGCGTGGTCCTGATTCAATGATTATTGATCTTCACGATGGGCTTGCTACAAGAGCTTTTAAGGCAGCAAAAAAAGACCATGATACATATTCGCTCGTAAGTAATCGTTTGAATGAAAGGCAAGGTGCAAGTGCACTGCGGGTAAAGGATGCGTTGACAGATGTGATGGGTCCAAAAGTAGATACGCTTAATTTAAAGCAAGAGATTATCAAACAAGCACAGAAAAAGGCTGAACCATTTTATGAGAGGGCGAAAGCTTCTCCTATTTCTAATGCTGTCAGTAAAGATTTATCGCGGTTGCAAGAAACTCCTGCCTTCCAAAAAGTCTATAAAAAAGCAATTGCACAAATGCCAAATGAAGTGGATGCAAACGTTAGTGGGATCAATGAATATCCAAAGCTGAATATGCGAATTTTACATAAGATAAAAGAGGTTTTGGATGATCAAATTAATTCTGCACGTATCAAAGGAAAATGGGGATATGCTCGAGATTTGACTGATTTCAAACAACGCATTCTGGACATTTTGGATACGTCATCTCCTTATAATAACGTATAATACAAAAAAATACAATAAAGTCAATACGTTGCGTGTAATTATTTTATATGAATCCACTTAAGAATCCACACTTTTATGCATGATTCATTTGACCATTTTTTAGATAAGATTATCACGTATGAATAGAGCATAAAAAGCAAATCATGATGCAAATATTATAACGCATGTGTGTATTTAAATGAAATGAAAAGCAATTATCATTCATAATAGTTCATAAATTTTATGATACGTT